>JARXKR010000066.1:1936-11787 GCA_030271565.1 Pseudomonadota bacterium | reverse complement strand
GTCAAACACCCGGGCCGCAACGATTTTCGTCGCGGCCCGAGTTTCGTTTGCTCGGTGCGGATCACGGTTTGGGCGCGACGTGTCCGCCGAATTTGAACCGCATGGCCGAAAGCAGCCGGTCGCCGAACCCGTCGCTGAGGCGTGAACGGTAACGTTCGTACAGCGACATGGTCAGCACCGGGGTCGACACTTCCTGTTCGAGCGAGGCTTCGACCGTCCAGCGGCCTTCGCCTGAATCCTGCACCTGCGGCGAATAGGGCGCGAGGTCGGGATTGTCGGCCATGGCGTCGGCGCTGAGATCGAGCAGCCATGAGGTGATTACGCTGCCGCGCCGCCAGAGCTCGGCAATCGCCGCGGTATCCAGGTCGTAACGCCGCTCATCCGGCACTTTGAGACCATCGGCGGTGGCGAGCAAGGCGAAGCCTTCGGCGTAAGCCTGCATCATCCCGTACTCGATCCCGTTGTGGACCATCTTGACGTAATGGCCCGAGCCCGAAGGGCCGCAGTGCAGCCAACCTTGCTCGGCAGTGTCGGATAGTATCCCGGCGGCGCGGGCCGGGGTTCGCGGAATGACGCCCGTGCCCGGTGCGAGCGTGGCAAAGATTGGCGAGTTGCGCTCGACTGCTGCCTTGGCCCCGCCAACCATCAGGCAATAGCCGCGCTCGAGCCCGAACACCCCGCCGCTGGTCCCGACGTCGAGAAAGTCGATTTGCTTCTGCGCCAGCATTGCCGCGCGGGCGACACTGTCCTTGAAATTTGAGTTTCCGCCGTCGATCACCGTGTCGCCGGGCTCGAGCAGGTCGGCGAGCGCGGCAATCGCGCCATCAGTGATCTTGCCCGCCGGGACCATCAGCCAGACGGTGCGTGGCGCGGCCAGCCCGGCGATCATTTCGGCGAGCGTCGGGTAGCCTGCGGCTCCGGCTGTGACGATTGCCGCATAGGCCTCCGGGTGAATGTCCTGGATCGCGACCTGGTGCCCGCCGCGCAGCAGCCGCAGCGCCATGTTGCCACCCATCCGGCCCGCTCCGACAATTCCGATTTGCATGTCAGCTATTCTCCGGCGCGCTGCGGCGCTTGATCAGCGCGGTGCGCAGGCACGAGCAGACGACCTCGCCGCGCTGGTTGGTCAGTTCGTGGCGGAAGGTGATGATACCCGCGCCCGGCCGCGATCCGGATGGCTTCAACTCGGTGACCTCGCTGTTGGCGCGCAGGGTATCGCCGATAAAAACCGGTTTGGGCATTACAAGTTTGTCATAGCCAAGGTTGGCGACCAGCGAGCCGAGCGTGGTGTCGCCCACCGACAGTCCGACCATCAGCGCGAACGTGAAAGTGCCATTGACCAGGATCTGGCCGAATTCGCTCGCCTTGGCCGCCTCGACATCGAGGTGCAGCGGCTGCGGGTTGTGAGTCATGACCGTGAACAGCAGGTTGTCGGTCTCGGTCACCGTGCGGCTGATTTCATGGTTCAGGCGATCGCCCACTTGCCATTCCTCGAAGAAGCGTCCTGCCATTGTGTGCTTGTCCTTGTCCTCTTCCAGCCTAGCTTGTGCCGCTTTGTAATCAACCGCCCCCGGCGAGCATGTCCTTGAGCGGCACTTCGGTGTCGGCCAGCGTGTCGGGATCGCCGGGCTTGAACCCGGCTTCGACCAGTTTGCGGCCTTGGACGAAATCTTTGACGCTGCCGACACAGTCGAGCGCGATGACCTGGCCTTGGCGCAAGTAAACAACTGAAAAAGAACGTGTTGTCGGATCGCCTCGCACCACCTCGCGGTCATAGCCAAGCGATAGCCCGACGGTCTGCAGCTTGAGGTCGTACTGGTTCGACCAGAACCATGGCGTCGCGGCATAGGGAACCGGCTCGCCGCAGATCGACCTGGCGGCGCAGGTCGCCATGTCGTTGGCATTCTGGACCGATTCCAATCGCACTACCGCGTTGTTAGCAAAGGCATTTGAGTGCGCCGCGCAGTCTCCGATCGCGTAGATATCGGGCAGGCTGGTGCGGCAGAATTCGTCGACATCGATGCCGTTGCCGCCGGCCGCGCCGGCGCTGAGCAGCGGGCCGACCGCCGGGACAATCCCGATCCCGACGATGACCAGGTCGGCCGGAAGGGTTGTTCCACCAGCCAATCTGACCCCGGTCACGGTACCGTTCTGGCCCACAATTGATTCAACCGCGGTTTCGGTGCGAAGATCGACCCCGTGCGCGCGATGCTCGGCTTCGAAGAAGGCCGACAAGGTCTCGCCCGCGACCCGGGCGAGCACCCGAGGGAGCATTTCGAGGACGGTTACCGTTACCCCAAGTTTGGTCAGCACCGCCGCTGCTTCGAGCCCGATATAGCCGCCGCCGATTACCACCGCGCGGTTAGCCCCCGCATCGAGTTCCTTCATCAATTGATCCACATCGGCGCGGGTACGCACCGCATGCACTCCGGCAAGGTCGGCACCTTCGCAGGCCAGCCGCCGCGGATCGCCGCCGGTCGCCCAGATGACCTGGCCGTAAGTGATTATAGCGCCGTCCCTGAGGGTAAGCTGGTGCGCCGCAGGATCGACATTCACCACCTCCGCATTGCGCAGCAGGGTAATCTGCTTGTCACCCCAGAAGGCTTCGGGGCGCAGGCAAATCCGCTCGAAGGTCTTTTCGCGGGCGAGATATTCTTTGGACAGCGGTGGGCGTTCGTAAGGGATTTCAGGCTCGCGCCCGATCAGCAGGATCGTCCCGGCAAAGCCGTTCTGGCGCAGCGCGATCGCGGCTTGCGCCCCGCCGTGACCGGCCCCGACAATGACAACGTCTGCCTGATCCATTGACTTGTCCTCGCGGCCCCCGATTCGGCAGCATCTAGGAGCCTTGGGGGCGGTGGGTCCAGTGTGGCGCAACGCAGCGTGTTCAATCAGCTGCTTTTTATTTGTCGGCCCCGGCGCATGACGCGTGACGCGGACCCCGGTGCTGGATAAGACCATACGATGGAGCCTGACCCAACCCCGACCGCGCCGTACCCTTCGGTCTGGCGTTTTGCCCGGGCGAGCCGCGCTCACGTGGTCATCGATGCCGCCGACTATTACGCGCTGATGCAGCAGGCGATGGGCCGCGCGAAGCAGCTCATCCACATGATCGGGTGGGATTTCGACACCCGCATGCGATTGGGAGCGGGGCGCCGCTTCTGGAACCTGCCGCGCAAGCGGATCAATCCGGCGCGGCTCGGGCCATACGTTATCTGGCTTTGTGCGCGCAGGCCGGGGTTGCAGGTGCGCACGCTTAAGTGGAACTTCGGTGCGCTGAAATTCCTGTTCCGCGGCTCGATGATCCTCGACCTGATCCGCTGGTGGGTGCACCCGCAGATCGACTTCAAGCTCGATTCGGCGCATCCGCTCGGCTGCAGCCATCACCAGAAAGTAGTGGTGATCGACGACAAGTTCGCGGTCTGTGGCGGGATCGACATGACCTCGGACCGCTGGGACACACCCGAACATCTCGAAATGGATCCGCGGCGGCACAAGCCGTACAGCAAGAAGCTGTACGGCCCGTGGCACGACCTGACGATGCTGGTCGAAGGCGATGTCGCGGGCGCGCTGGCTGAACTTGGGCGTGAGCGATGGAAGGTCGCGGGGGGCAAGCCACTGATCACGTGCAAGCCGCAGAAGGACAGCGCCTGGCCCAAGGGACTCAAGGCCGAGTTTGAGGATGTCGAGGTCGGCATCGCCCGAACTCGCGCCGAATGGCACGGCTGCGGCGAAGTTCGCGAGATCGAGGCGCTGTTCATCGAGCATATCGCTCGGGCCAAGCAGTTCATTTATGCCGAAAGCCAGTATTTCGCAAGCCGGGCTATCGCCGAGGCCCTGGCGCAGCGGCTGGCGCAGCCCAACCCGCCCGAGGTTGTGCTGATCAATCCAGAGAGCGCCGATGGCTGGCTTGAACAGACCGCGATGGACGGGGCGCGCGTGCAATTGTGCCATGCGATCAAGGCAGATGCTCCGGGCAGCAGGTTCCGCATCTTCCTGCCTTACAACGCTGCCGGAACCGCGATCTATGTTCACTCCAAGGTGATGATCGTCGACGACGAAATCATCCGGATCGGCTCGGCCAACATGAACAACCGTTCGATGGGGCTCGACAGCGAATGCGACCTGTTCATCGATTCGGCACGGCCGGGCAATGCACATGCTTCGGCCCCGATCAAGCGCGTGCGGATCGCTTTGCTGGCAGAGCACACCGGGCTGAAAGCAGATCAGGTCGAAGCGCAACTCGCTGCTAATCCGTCGATGATCGACCTGATCGTGCAAGCGCCGAAAACCGGCAAATATCTTGAACCTTTTGCCTTGCGTCCGCTCGCCGATGCAGAGAAAGCGGTAGCCGACAGCGCGCTGCTCGACCCCGAGCGGCCCGAGGAACTGTTCGAGCCGTTCAGCAAGCGGCGCGGATTGTTCCGCCGCGGCGGGCTGTTGCGGCGTCCGAAATGACAGATTAGTCAAAAAATGACGGAGAGAATGATGAGCCGCGGCGAGGTAATTCATGACGAAGGCCCCAAGGCCAAGCTCCCGGTACCGCAAGAGGTGCAGGACGCGGTCCGCACGCTGATCCGCTGGTCGGGCGACGATCCGGACCGTGAGGGCCTGCTCGATACTCCGGCACGGGTGGGCCGGGCGTGGAAGGAATATTGTCAGGGCTACGGCTCGGACCCGGCGCTGCATCTCGCGCGCCAGTTCGAAGAGGTGGGCGGCTACAACGAACTGGTCCTGCTCAAGGATATTCCGTTCCAGTCGCACTGTGAACATCACATGGCGCCGATCACCGGCACCGCCAATATCGCCTATATGCCGTGCGACAAGGTGGTTGGGATTTCCAAGCTCGCCCGCGTGCTGCACGGTTTTGCGGAGCGGCTGCAAATTCAGGAACGGCTCACCGCCGAAGTCGCGCAGTGCATATGGGACAATCTCCATCCGCACGGCGTGGCGGTGGTGATCAAAGCGCAGCACGGCTGCATGACCGGGCGCGGGGTCAAGACCCCCGGGGTCGAAATGGTCACCAGCCGACTCTTGGGCTGCTTCCTCGACGATTCGCGCAGCCGCAAGGAAGTGCTTTCGCTGATGGGGTTTTAGGTAGTGGCTGATGCACGTCAGCCGGTGATGGACGTCGCCGAACTGGCGACCTTCTTTGCCGGCGCATTTACCGAACGCGCTGGCGGGCCCACTACCACCGTTGCCGAAATCGGTCCGGGCCGCGCCTTGGTTACACTCGATCCGCAGAGCGCCAACTTGCGTCCGGGTAATCTGGTGTCTGGGCCGACCCAGATGGGGCTGGCCGATCATGCTGCCTATGCGGTGATTCTCGCCCACATCGGCCCGGTCGCCATGGCGGTGACCAGCAACCTGAATTACAGCTTTCTGCGCGGGGTGCAGCCGAAACGGCTATATGCCGAAGCCCGATTACTCAGGCTTGGGCGGAGGCTCGCCACGGTCGACGTCCAGCTCTATCAGGACGATCCGGAGCGGCCGGTCGGGCAGGCGACTGTAACGTACGCGCTGCCCGACGCCTGATCCGTCTAGATATTCTCGAGCATGTGCTCGGCTGAGCTGACCTTGAATTCGCCCGGGCCTTCGACGAACAGCTGCTCGACTGTCCCGTCATTGACCACCATCGAGAACCGCTGGCCACGCTTGCCGAGGCCAAAGGCGCTGCCGTCCATGGTCAGGCCGAGCGCTTCGGCAAAATCGCCGTTGCCGTCGGCGAGCATGGTGACATCGTCGCTGCCGCCGCTCTTGTTCCACGCGCCGAGCACGAATGGATCGTTGACTGCGGTGCAAGCAATCTCATCGATGCCTTTGGCTTTAAGCTCGTCGGCTTTGTCGACGTAGCCGGGCAAGTGCTTGGCCGAGCAGGTCGGGGTGAAGGCGCCCGGGACCGAGAACAGCGCGACCCGCTTGCCGGCAAAATAATCCGCGCTCTGCACCGCGTCGGGACCGTCAGCAGTGGCCTTGACCAGCTTCACGTCGGGCAGCTTGTCGCCAACAGCGATTGTCATGTTCGTTTCTCCGTATGCTTGGGGGGTAAGTCTCGCCCTGGAATATAGGCACTCAACGCCAGCCTGCAACGATCAGGGGCACGGTTAATTTCGCTTTACTGCCCTGCTTTAAGATTGAGTAAACCGGCTGAGCCATTGTCTGTCTGCGGGGACGGGCCCGCCGGGAGACTACCAATGACGATCAAGGGGTTTGCGGCCTGCGTGGCCGCAGCGGGTATGGTTTTGTCTTTTCCAGCCGCGGCCGGCGGGATGGGTCAGGCCGAGAAGATTCGTCGGCTCGACATCATGCTGATGGTCACGGGGCTGCGCTGCCGCACCACTGCGGACGATTTCCAGCGTGAATACGGCCGCTTCACCACCAATCACATCGGCGAACTTAATGCCGCCGCGCGTGAGCTGAGAGCCGATTACGCTGCCAGGCTCGGTCCGGCCAAGGCCGACCGCGCGCTCGACAAGCTGAGTGTGCAGATGGCCAACCAGTACGGTCAGGGACATCCCTGGCTCAATTGCGGCCAGCTCAAACAGGTTGCGACCACGCTCGCCGACATGCGCGGGCTGCAGCCCTTGGTCGAAGCAGCCAACGACCTGCTCGACGACGGTGCCCACCAGATGGCCTGGCTGCGCTGACAAAAGCTGCCTGCCGCTTCTGACGAGGCGGCGGGACGGGGGCGGTGGAGCAGCGGGGGCAGGGTTCACTCCGATTGGTGAAGCGTCCGGACGGGCAGGCGGGCCTGGCCGACGTTTCACCACCGCTCCCGGCTGCATAGACGGCGCGGGTTCGAGAGGTTTGCAAAACATATAAAGCAATCTTTATATTTGCCTCGCGCAGTACGCGGGGCTAAGGGCGGCGTCATTAGTGGCGCCGCTTCTGTTCGTGTGAGGCAGGGCGCCCGGTCCAATTTCACAGGAGCTTTCGCCGTGGCCACCCTTGCAACCCGCGCCCAGGATTACGTTGTCGCCGATCTCGGCCTTGCCGAATATGGCCGCGCTGAAATCCGCATCGCCGAAACCGAAATGCCCGGGCTGATGGCTCTGCGCGAGGAATTCGGCGCGTCTCAGCCGCTCAAGGGTGCGCGCATCACCGGCTCGCTGCACATGACGATCCAGACCGCAGTGCTGATCGAGACACTTACCGCGCTGGGCGCCGATGTGCGCTGGGCGACCTGCAACATCTTCTCGACCCAGGACCACGCCGCCGCCGCGATCGCCGCGACCGGGGTTCCGGTCTTCGCGATCAAGGGTGAAAGCCTCGCCGATTACTGGGACTATGTCGGCAAGATCTTCGACTGGGACGTGGACGGCAACGGCCAGACCGCCAACCTGATCCTCGACGATGGCGGCGATGCCACCATGTTCGCGCTGTGGGGCGCGCGGCTTGAATCGGGCGACACAATGCCCGAGCCGACCAATGCCGAAGAAATCGAATTCCAGCGCGCGCTGGGGGCCTTCGTCAAGGCCAAGCCGGGCTACCTCACGATGTCGGTCGCGCACATCAAGGGCGTATCGGAAGAGACCACCACCGGGGTCCACCGGCTCTACCAGATCGCCAAGGACGGCAAGTTGCCGTTCCCCGCGATCAACGTGAACGACAGCGTGACCAAGTCCAAGTTCGACAACCTTTATGGCTGCAAGGAATCGCTGGTCGACGCGATCCGCCGCGCCACCGACGTCATGCTCGCCGGCAAGGTCGCCTGCGTTGCCGGGTTCGGCGATGTCGGCAAGGGCTCGGCCGCCTCGCTGCGCCAGGGCGGAGCGCGGGTGATGGTCACCGAAGTCGATCCGATCTGCGCGCTGCAGGCGGCGATGGAAGGCTATGAAGTTGTGACGATGGAAGAAGCGGTGACCCGCTGCGACATCTTCGTCACCGCTACCGGCAACGAAGACGTGATCACCGCCGAGCACATGAAGGCGATGAAGCCGATGGCGATCG
Organism: Pseudomonadota bacterium; assembly: GCA_030271565.1. Lineage (GTDB taxonomy): Bacteria > Pseudomonadota > Alphaproteobacteria > Sphingomonadales > Sphingomonadaceae > Novosphingobium. The sequence continues at coordinate 3,840 of JARXKR010000066.1, read as the reverse complement.
TCAGCAACATCGGGCACTTCGACAGCGAGATCCAGATTGCTGCGCTCGACAACTACAAATGGACCGAAGTGAAGCCTGGCACCGACTTGGTCGAATTTCCTGACGGCAAACAGATCATCATCCTGGCCAAGGGCCGGCTGGTCAATCTGGGCTGCGGTACCGGTCACCCCAGCTTCGTTATGTCGGCCAGCTTCACCAACCAAACGCTGGCGCAGATCGAGCTGTGGACCAAGGCGGCGAACTACAAGAACGAAGTCTACGTGCTGCCCAAGCACCTCGATGAAAAGGTCGCCGCGCTGCACCTCGAGAAGCTTGGGGTGAAGCTGAGCAAGCTGACCAAGCAGCAGTCCGACTATATCGGCGTGCCCAGCGAAGGCCCGTTCAAGCCCGATCATTACCGGTATTGAGGCGCGCCCGGCGCGTGGCCTTCGACAGGCTCAGGCTGAGCGACGTTTGGAAATAGACTTTTAACCTGAGGCCCGCTCGTGCTGAGCCTGTCGAAGCACACGCACAGCCCTTGCCTTCCACCCCCCTCGCTTATAGCGATGGAGCCATGACGCTCACCCCCAACGCGCTGGTCTTGCTGGGCTTGCTGCTCGCCGCCTGGACCGTGGCGGCGCTGTGGGCTTTGCTTGGCGCGCGCACCCGGGTGCGCAAGGCTGAGGCGGGGCAGCGCCACGCGCGGCGGCTGGCGCGGATGGTCGATGAAAGCCCGGCACTGCCGCTGCTGGTGCGGGTCGACGGCAAGATCGAGGCGCCGCAGCGGCTGGCCAACTGGCTCGGGCTCGACGCAGTGCCGCAATTCCTCACCGAACTCGACGGCGGGCGGATCGATGGCGGCGGGGGCGGGCTGACCAAGGAACAACTGGATGAACTGACCGAGGCGGTGCGGGTGACACAGCGCACCGCGGCACCGTTCCGGATGGTGGTTACCCCGCGTGGGTCGAAGCGCAGCCTCGCGCTGCGCGGGCATCTCGCCGATCCGCAGGTTTCGCCGGGCGGCGCGGCGCTGGTCTGGCTGTTCGATTTCTCCGACAGCGAGAGCGAACTGGTCCAGCTGCGCGATGACGCTGCGCGCGCGCAGGGCGATTTCCACGCGCTGGTCGGGCTGATCGAAGCCGCGCCAATGCCGATGTGGTTCCGCGGACCCGAGGGCGAGCTGCGGCTGGTCAACCATGCTTATGTCCGCGCGGTCGGCGGCGAAGACGCGCGGCAGATCGTAGCCGACGGGATCGAGCTGATCGAGAGCTTCGAGGGCCTGACCGCCCAGCAGGTCGCGCTGCAGGCGGCGGGCAAGCAATTGCCGATCGAGCGGATGGTTTCCGCGACGATTGATGGCCAGCGCCGCGCCTTGCGCGTGTCCGACTTGCCGCTCGGCAGGGAAGGGATCGCCGGTTACGCGGTCGACGTCGAGGAGATGGAGGAGCTTGGCCGCTCGCTTCGCGCGTTCCGCGATGCCCAGCGCGCGATGCTCGACCAGCTTGCCGCCGGGGTCGCGCAGTTCGACGCCAAGCGCCAGCTGACTTTCGCCAACCCGCCGTTTCAGCGGATCTTCGCGCTAACCCCGAAAGTGCTGCTCGACCAGCCGCCGTTCGAGCGCTTGCTCGATCTTGCGCGCGATGCCGGGCGGGTCCCCGAAGCGCGCGATTTCCCGGCATGGCGGCGCGAACGCGCGGGGTGGTTTACTGCGGGGGCGGTGCAGGAAGAAGCCTGGGTGCTGACCGACGGGACACACTTGCGTGTGGTCGCGCAACCGCTGCCCGACGGCGGGTTGATCCTGATCGCCGAAGACCGTACCGAGCAGCTGCGGTTGTCGGCGGTGCGCGATACCTTGCTGCGCACCCGCACCGCCACGTTCGACAGCTTGTTCGAATCGGTCGCAGTGTTTGCGCCCGACGGTCACC
>JARXKR010000066.1:0-1836 GCA_030271565.1 Pseudomonadota bacterium | reverse complement strand
GCCACGTTCGACAGCTTGTTCGAATCGGTCGCAGTGTTTGCGCCCGACGGTCACCTGCAATTGTGGAACCGGCGCTTTGCCGCTGACTGGGGCCTTGAGGACAACTTCCTCGACGAGCACCCGCGGATCGAATCGCTGCTTGAAAAGATCGCGCGGCGGCTGGCGAAACCGATCAAGGCCAAGCAGGTTGGCGATGTGGTCCGTGCCGCCACGCTCGACCGCAAGCAGACCGGCGGCCGCGCGGTGCTCGCCGATGGCCGCACGCTCGAATTTGCCGGGGTGCCGCTGCCCGACGGCAACGGGCTGCTGACCGTGCTCGACATCACCGATTCGCAGAAGGCCGCCGAAGCGCTCAAGCAGCGCGCCGCCGCGCTCGAGGAAGCCGACGCTATGAAGACGCGCTTCCTTGCCAACATGAGCTACGAATTCCGCACGCCGCTGACCTCGATCGGCGGGTTTGCCGAACTGCTCGAAGCGGGGCTGGGCGGCGACTTGTCGGGTGACGGCAAGGACTACGTCAGCGCGATCCGCCAATCGGTCGACCGGCTCGCCGAACAGATCGAATCGGTGCTCGATTTGTCGCAGAGCGAGGCAGGGATGCTGCCTCTGGCGCATGACGAGTTCGAGCTGTTGCCATTCGTGCAAGGTCTCGCCGAGGATCGGGGGGACCGGATCGCTGCCGCCGGGCTGACGCTCGACCTGCGCGCCGACAAGAGCGCCGGGAGGATGACCGGTGATCGACGGAGGCTAGGCCGGGCAATCGGCCATCTGATCGACAACGCTATTGCTGCAACTCCGCGCGGCGGCCGGGTGCTGCTCGAACTGAGCGGCCACAAAGGCAAAGCGCGAGTGGTCATTTCGGACAACGGCGCGGGCATGGATGCAGCGACGCTGGCCCGTGCGCTCGAAGGGATCAAGGTCAGCGCCGATGGCAAGACGGTCGAGCGCCGCCAAGGCCTGGGGCTGCAACTCGCGCGGCGCCTGATTGAGGCGCATGGGGGAACGCTCAAACTGTTGTCCGAGCCGGGGCAGGGAACTGCGGCGATTGTCGAATTGCCGTGATCGTCGCCCTTGCCGATCTCGATGCCACGGCAGCGTTCGGCGCGCGGATCGCGGAGGCCCTTCGCGCGGGTGACGTGGTGGCGCTGTCAGGCGGGCTGGGTGCGGGCAAGACCACGCTGGCACGCGCGATCATCGCCGCGCTTGGGCATCAGGGTGAGGTCCCATCGCCCAGTTTTGCGATCATCGAGACTTACGATCCACCGGCGCTGCGACTGCCGCTGGTCCATGCCGATTTTTACCGCGTCGAGGATCCAGCCGAGCTTGAAGAGCTCGGGCTCGACCATTACCGCGAGGGCGCGGCGCTGCTGGCCGAATGGCCCGAACATGCTGGCGGCTTCGCGCACGAACCGGCGTGCCTGTCGATCCGGCTCGAAACTGCGGACACCGGGCGGCTTGCCATTGTCGAGCCGGGGCAAGATTGGCTAGGGCGGTTGCCATGAGTGCAGATCTGCCCGCCGGCGTAGAAACTTTCCTGAGTACAGCCGGATGGGGCGGGGCCGAGATTGCCGCGCTGCCCGGCGATGCCTCGTTCCGGCGCTATTTCCGGGTCAGGCTCGGTGCCAAGAGTGCGATGCTGATGGACGCGCCGCCGCCAGGCGAAGACCCCGAGCCGTACTTGCGCGCGGCCAAATGGCTCGATGCCAATGGCCTGCGCGCGCCGCATATCTATGCCGAGGATGCACCGCGCGGACTGGTCCTGATCGAGGACTTCGGCGAGGTACGGATGCGCGAATATCTCGACCAATGGCCGGGCGATGAGCGGGCAATTTATAC
>JARXKR010000065.1 GCA_030271565.1 Pseudomonadota bacterium | reverse complement strand
GTAGGAGAGGAAGATCTGGTTCAAGCGGATAGGGTTCCTAGGCTTGCCACAGCACTTGGCCGGGCTGGATCGTCATGTCGTATTCGAATTCGGCCCCGAGTACGGTCTGTTGCGCTGCGATGCCAAAATCGGCCGCAACCGGCGAGCTCGCTAGGTGTTCGAGGTTCATCGCATATTCGGTCATTTGCGGGGCCGAGTCAAAGCGGGTGACCTGGCCATTGGCCTGGGTGATCGCCTGATAGCAGGCGCGGGTGCCGTCGGCTATGTCACGGAACTGTTTGAGGAACAGCTGCGGGATTTGTTCCTTGAGAAGATCGGCCAGCACGCCTTCGGTCAGCCTCAGGCTGGTGTGCCAGTCGCGGTCGTCGGCGGCGAGCAGGTGATACAGCTCTTGTGCCCCGCCGGCGAAGGTCTTGGCCGCTTTGGTCAAGGGGCTTGGCTGGCTGAGCGTCGGGGTCAGCGTGAGCAGCCGCTGGTACTTCTCTTCGCTGTCCGCGCCGAACGCTTTGGTGGCGAACAGGTCCACGGTCAGGGTCTGGTTGTGCCCCGGATCGCCGGGCAGCGCAATGTGCCCGGCCTGCTTGAAATAGCCGAAAATCTCGCGGCCTGCGGCGATCGCGACCGGGTTGTTGAGCACCAGATAGGGCATGGTCATGGCAAGTGCGACTGCGACCGATTTGCCATCGCGTTCTTCCACCCGCACCGCCGGGATCCAGAAGGTCAGCTCGCGCTCGGCCGACCAGCCCATCTGCGGCGCATCGACAAACCGCCCGGTCCCGATATCGACCACGGTCATCATCATGTACGATGACAGCGGCAGCACCCGCACCGCGCCGCCGCTGGGCGCATCGAAGATCGCCTGGCACCATGCGGTCATCTTGGCGCGATCGGCCTGCAGCATGAACGCCCACATCTTGGTCTGATTGAGTGTGATCGGGCCGGGATAATTGGCCACCCCGGGGTGTTCGACGAACTGCGGCAGCTGTGCGGCCATGGCCTGACCTCCTTCGCTGAGCCGCGCCGCATCACAGCGCGGGATGGTGTGGGGAAAGCCCGAGATCGCCCGGCTGGCGAGTTTGCCCGAGATCGTTGTCGCCTCGAACGAGCCCAAGTTCTGGCCGTTCTGGATCCAGTCGCCGGTCAGATACAGGTTCGCATAAGTCGAATCGCAGGTCCGTAGCCGCGCCTTGGTCGAATTGGTGACGCTGAGCGTGTAGCGCTCGCCCGGATCGATGTTGATCCGGCTGTAAGTGCTGGCGAGCGTGCCCGCTTTGGGCCCGCCCTTGCCGAAGCGCTTCGACCAGAAGGTTACCGCGTCGCTGTCGAGGTAAGTCGCCGCCGCCGCATCGGCGAGCGTCTGCTGCGCCGCCGGGTAGCCGCTTTCGCTCGCGGGCGGGGGAAAGGGCGGGCACGGCATCGGCCCGCAGGCGATCTGCTCGCCGACGACCCCTGCCGCCGCTGGCCAACATTCGGTCGCGAGCACGGCGGAGATGTCGGCCCACGAGTTGAGGTTGGCTGCGTCGAACCCGCCGACCATCGCCGGATCGTCCCAGCCGAGCCCTGCCTCGTTCTGCGTGGTCCAGGTCTGCAGGCTTTGCGTCGCCACGGTCTGCACCGCGCTCATCGCCGCCCATGCGGGCTTCTGCGCAATCAGTTTGGCACAGATATCGGGGTGCGCGGCCGGCGGGATCGCCAGCACCAGCAGGTCGTAATCCTGCCCGGCGGTGAGTGTCAGCGGCAGCAGCGCGTCGGGCCAGGTGGTCCAGCGAGATTCGAGATCGGCCCCGCTCGCCTCAAGCGCCGGGCCATCGGCAAGCTGGCCATAGAGCGGACGGTCGGGCCAGACCCGCTGGCCGCTCGGCAGCGTGTAGAGCGGATCGTAGTCCGGTCCGGCCAATTTGACTTGCCGCCCGATCTGCACGCTGGCGATGCTTGCCCCCGCGCTGTCGGGCACCAGTTCGTCGACCCGGCTGAAGAACTGGAAGTTGACCCCGCGCGCTTTGAGCACATCGTATAGCGGCTGGACGATCAGATCGCCGGTGGCGGTGTTGAACTTCCAGATGATCGAACCCTGGTAGGTCATAGTGTTCATCAGGCTGAGGAACAGCGTTCCCGCCTCGACATTGCCGTATGTCTGCCAGTCGCCTTCGGGATAGGCGAAGATCAGGTCGTAGAGCGCGCGCACCGGTGCTGAATCGATCGTCGCGTGATCTGCCCCGTGGGCCTTGAGCCAGGCCCGGTAATCGTGCGCGTTGACCGCCTCAAGATTGGCTTGCGGATCGAGCAGCAGCCCGTCGCGCAGCGCGCCGATCAGGTTGGCGAGACCGAGGTCGAGCAGGATCCACAGCCGCCGAAGCTCGTTATTGCCGGCGAGCGCCGAGCCGATCCGCCCGCCGACCCAGGCCCGCGCCTGATGCAGCAGGTCGGCCAGCGTCAGGTGATCGTCGCGATCGTGGAGCGAGGGGTCGGGATCGAGCCGGTTGATCAGCGCGACAGCGGCGCGCAGCAAATCGAGCCCCACCGCTTCGACTTCGCGTCCCAACCAGCCCAAAACGCGGTCGAGCAGGCGCCGCCACCACGGCGCATCGGCATGACCGGCGATCACCGCAGCGTGCCCGCCCTCCAACTGATGCAGGATATATTCAATCGCCTGCACCGCCCGGGTCAGGAAGCTGGGTGGCGGGGTCAGGCCCGGGGTGCCGGGGAAGACCGGGCATTCGAATACCCACGGGATCCATTGGCCGTCCACGTCCTCCATCAGGCTCATCGCCGGGGTCTGGGTATAGCCCTGCTGCCAGGTGGGAAACGGGGGGTGCGCGGCCTCGGCGTAGAGTTCCTGAACCATGCCGAAAGCGTTGTCGTACTGCCCCATGAACACGTGCAGCCCGTGCTCCTGGATACGCTGGCTGATCTTGGCGTTGCGCCCGGTCGCGCATTTACCGCCAAGCCGCCAGCCGAGCTGGTAGACGGTTACCTCATAGCGGCCCTGCTGTTCGGGCGCGGTCAGGTTGAAGGCGGTGACCAGCCCCGATAGCCCGCCGCCCAGAATGGTAACCCTGGTCTTCCCCAAAAGTCATCTCCCGCGGCCCAAAGCGGATGCGAACCCGATGCACAAGAACGGTATTTTTGCTTATGAGTCCACAGGTTTGCGCGGGCCATGCAGCGGCGACAGCGGCAGATCGGGGTTGCGCGCGAACAGGATGAAGGCGGCAAACAGGAACGGAATGCCCATTGCGAATGGCGAGATCAGATGGATATCGCCGACCTTGGGATTGCCCAGCCAGGTGTCGACAAAGGCCATCATGCCGAATGCCAGCACCGGCAGGAAGGCCATGACCTTGGTATGCCCGCCCGGCCACGGCACATGCGCCAGCCGCCGTTCGATTAGCCGGTAAGCCAGGAACACCGCAAAGGCGGTCAGCATCCAGCCGCGATAATTGAGCAGCGGCACTCCGAAATGCTCGCCGCCGTTGATCCAGACCCACGCCGGATGCCCGATCAGCCGCTCGTCCAGCGCGGTCGGCAGGCAGTCGATCGAGCCGGTTGAGCAGGGGTGATAGCTCATGATCGGGTCCATCGTCAGGTCCCACGCGGTCATCACCAGCGCGCTCAAGGCCGAGACCCACAGAATCCACGCGGTACCCTGCTGCTCGCCCACCGGCTTGCCTTCGGCGAGGAGGTTGGTGATCACGTAGCTGGGGTAGAACATCATGTACCAAGCGAACGGGATCAGCACCGGAACGCGGCCGAGGATCTTGGGGCCGAGCAGGCTGGTGTAATAATACGGCCCGAAGATCAGCCCGGTTTTCTGCCCGATGAATTCGGCAGTGAACGACAGGCACGTGCACAGCGCGAGCAGGACGCCAGCGCGTTTCCACCCCAGCATCACCACCGAATGCGCGAACGAGAACAGCGCGAAACCCGGAACCAGGATCGACCACGGCAGCCGCTCGATCGGAATGTTGAATCCCCCGGTCTTGATCCCGGCGTAGAAAATCCACGCCACCAGCACCAGCAGCACAATCCAGACCGAGGCTGGAACCCGCGTGAAAAATCGCTGGAGTGTGTTCGGCATTGCGCTGTTCCCCCCGGTCAGCTGTGGACCCAGCGATGATCCCGCGCGGCGCGGCGCAATGCAAGCGAATTGGCGTCAGCCAAACTGTTCGCGGAATCGCGCCAGCCGCGCCACCGCCTCGTCGAGCACGACTTCCTCCTTGGTGAAGCACAGCCGCAAGTAACCGGTCTCGGGCGCCTCGGCATAGAAGGCCGAGACCGGGATCGAGGCGACCCCGGCTTCGCGCACCAGCCGCTCGGCAAGCGCAGCATCGTCCGCCGGCAAGCCCGAGGCGGCGAGGTCGACAGTGATGAACCAAGTGCCGCTGCCCGGCAGCACCTTGAAGCCCGCAGCCTCCAATCCGTGCACTAAGCGCGCCTTAAGACCTGCATAACGTGCGCGCTGTGCGTCGAACCAGCTGTCTGGCAGGGCCAACCCTTCGGCTGCCGCCCATTGCAGCGCGGGCGGGGTGGTAAAAGTCAGGAACTGGTGCCGGGCAGCGATCCGCGCCGCCAGATCTGGCGCGGCAACCGCCCAGCCGACCTTCCACCCGGTCATCGAAAAAATCTTGCCCGCCGACCCGACTTTGATCGCGCGGCTCGCCAGAGTGGGGATCGCGAGCGGCGACACGTGCTCGGTGCCATCGAACACCATCGCCTCCCACACCTCGTCGCACAGCACCCACAGGTCGTGGGCCTGCGCCAGCGCGCCTACCGCCTCCAGCTCGGCGCGGGTCAGCATCGTGCCGACCGGGTTGTTCGGCGTGTTGAGCACGATCCCGCGCGTTTTCGGCCCGATTGCGGCGGCCAGTGCATCGAGCGGCAGGGTCCACTCGGGCGGGGTTAGGCTGATGACTTTGGCCACGCCGCCGACCCATTGCACCAGCGGCAGGTAGGCATCGTAGAGCGGCTGGACCAGAATGACCTCATCGTCCGGGGCGACCAGCGCGAACAGGCTGGCGGCGAGTGCCTCGGTCCCGCCAGAGGTCGCCACGACATTGTCGGCGCTCAGGTTGAGCCCCTGCGTGCGGCCGTAATAATGAGCCACGGCGCTGCGCAGTTCGGGAATGCCACGCATCGGCGGGTACTGGTTCGAATGCCCGGCCAATGCGGCCTGCGCCGCTGCGATCAGTTCGGGCGGCTCGGGCAATTCGGGGAAGCCCTGCCCCAGATTGATCGCGCCGAATTCGCGCGCCAAGCCCGACATGTGCTCGAAAATCGTGGTGGCGGGCGCTTTCATCCCCGCCAGCCTAGTCGGCAGCGGTCTGGCTGGCTAGCGGCAGCCGGAGCAGCGGAAACAGCAGCGCCGCCAGAAAGAGCAGCCCGATCGCGGCCAGCTGCACGACCCAATAGCCGCCAAACCGGTCAAAGCTCCACCCTGCGCCGACAACACCAATTGCGGTGCCAATCCAGCCGAGCCCATGCAGCGCACCGAAAATCGCACCGTAGCGCGCGACATCGAAACGGTGCGCGACGAAATAGCTGAAGATCCCGATGTCCGCGCCTTGCAGCAGACCGATCAGCCCGGTGGCAAGCATCAGCGGCAGAAAAGTGCCGTGCTGGGTCAGCAACAGGACGAAACCCAGCGTCGGCACCACGTTGAGTACTGCCGCGACCCGACGCGGATCGAACCGGTCGAGCAGCCAGCCGCCGCCCAGCTTGCCGATCAATTGCCCGGCGGCGAAGCTCGAAATGCCCCACGCCGCTGTGGCTGCGGTAAGCCCACGTTCCTGCAGCATTGGCGATAGCTGGCTGAGCGTTGCCGAGGTGGCTATCGCCGCGCAGAAGTTGGCTCCCGCCAGCAACCAGAAATCGGGGGTGCGCAGATGGTCGTGATTGGCCGGTCCTCGATTGGCGGTCGGCGACGCATGGGTCGAGGCATTGCGCGGCATCAGCGCCAGCACGGCAGGCAATCCCAGCGCCAGCGCGAACAGCGCGAGCATCAGGAAGCCCTGGCGCCAGCCGTCTGCTGCAATCACCCCTTGCAGCCACGGCGGCACGAACACCGTGGTCAGCGAAATTCCGGTCCCGACCAGCCCCAATGCCAGCCCGCGGTTGCGCCTGAAATGGGCATTGACCGGGCGGGTGATCAGGATCGTGGCGCTGCCCCCGCCGATAAAGCCGATCAGCGCGGTGCCCAGCGCCATCGCTGCAAAGCCGTCGGCCCAGCGCCACAGCGCCAGCTCGGTCGCCGCCATGATCAGCGTGCAGGCCAGGAACATCCGGTGAAAGCCCTGCCGGTCGGCCAGCCAGCCGATCACCGGCGCGCCCAGCGCCGCCGTGATGATCATCGACTGGACTATGCCGCCCTGGGCACGGGTCATGTGCAAATCGGCCGCCATCGGCAGCACGAACAGGTTGAAGGTGTAGAACAGCAGCGAAATGCCGGTCGCATTGGCCAGCGCGCCCGCCGCGACGATCCGCCAGCCGCTCACCCATTCGGTTGGTGCCGCACGAGAGGTCACCGACGCGGGCTCAATCCTCCACCGCAAAGGTGATTTCGGCATGGTCCTGCAGCCGATCGACCAACGCTTCACCAAGCAGCGCACCTGGGGTCGCAATCGCCCCATCTGCCTCGCAATCGAGCAAGGCAATCCCGGTTTCGGCAAGCATCCGGCTGGTCGAGCCGTAGCCCGGGTCGTAGCGGCCCTTGACCCCGTAGCGCAGCGTTTTGCCATCGGGATATTCGCCGATGAACAGCACATCATAATGGCCGTTCTCGCGCTCTTCGGGACTGGGTCCTTCGCCCGGCTTGGGCGGTTTGGCCCCGAACGGGTTCTTGAGCATTTCACCAACCGCATGCGCGGCCTTTTTACCGAGCTCGCCAGCGCTGGTCAGCATCATTTCGTCGTAGCGGAAGTCTTCGCCGTACGGGTGGCCGAGCAGCAGGTTGGTGCGGTGAACGTTCTTGGTGTTGATCGTCGCCATGATGAACGGCGCGGCCCATTTGCCCTCGCTTTCCTCGTATTCGGGGACCAATCCCATCGGCTGGCTCGGCCCTTCGAATGCCGGGGTCAGCCCAAACGGGCTTTGCAGGATCGGGATCAGCTTGGGGTTCCTGGCGACCGCCTTCATCGTCTCGGTCAGGCTCGCCGCAGTGCCGCCGCTGAAGGTGCCCTGCATCGAGCGGACCCGGCCCTTGACCCGCGGCGCGGGCTGGCCAAAGCGCGCCACGGCTTCCTTCTGGAGCATCAACACACCCAGATCGAACGGGATCGAATCGAACCCCGAGGAGAAGGCGATCCGTGCACCGCTGGTCTGCGCGGCGGCGTGATACTTGTCGATCATCTCGCGCATCCAGGCGGGCTCGCCGCACAGGTCGGCATAGTCGGTCCCCGCCTCGACACAGGCCTTGACCAGCGGCTCGCCATAAAGCTGGTACGGCCCGACCGTGGTCAGGACCACGCGGGTGCTCTGCGCCAGCGCGGCCATGCTGGCCGGATCGTCCGAATTGGCCTCGATCAGTGGGGTGTCGGCGGGCGCGCCGATCAGGTCCCGGACCTCCTCCAGCTTGGCCTTGCTCCGTCCGGCCATTGCCCATTTGAGGCCGCTGCCAGCGTGATGGTGCGCCAGATATTCGGCGACCAGCCGACCGGTGTAACCGGTCGCCCCAAAGACCACGATATCGTAAAGCCGTCCGCGATTGTGCGATGTCATCTGGTGCCTCTCCTCCGGCCAATTGGCCGCATGTGAAGCATCGTTGCTGCTTTGTGTCGAGCGCGATTGTCGCTTTGCTTGGCGGCGGTGTCAGAACCAGCGGCGCTTGGGCGGATCGGCCACTTCGGGAGCGAGCGCAGCAGCAGCGCCCTCAGCCCGTGCCGCCCGCAATTCAGCGTCCTGCACGCGCTCTTCGGCGCTGCGCGTCGCGAGTTCGCCCTTGCGGGTGCGGCGCATCGCGTCGTAGCTCCACCACATCTGGCTATGCGCGAATACGAGCAGCAGACCGCCCATGATCGCCAGGTTCTTGAGCGCCATCGCCTGCTGGAGCGGATCGTCGATGCGGTTGTGGAACAGCAGCGTCGCGAAGGCCACGAAGCCGAACAACAGCACCGCGGTGAGCCGGGTCATCAGTCCGACAACCAGGCACAGCCCCGCCACGATTTCGAATATCCCGGTCGGCAGAGCGAGCCCTGCCGGCATGCCTACGCCCGTGATCATCGCATCATACATCGCCGGGTTCATGACTTTCGACGCACCCGAGACAATGAAGATCAGGGCGATCAGGATACGGCCGATTACGGCTGCGATGGTGGACATGGTGCGCTCTCCCAAGACGCACGATCGCTGCGCCTCGTCCTGAAGCGCCCGGGAGAGCAATTGGTTCCCTAAAGCTTGGGCAGGGTCACCCCGCGCTGGCCCATGTATTTGCCCGCGCGGTCGGCATAACTGGTCTCGCACGGCTCGTTACCCTGCAGGAACAGGAACTGGCACGCGCCTTCGTTGGCATAGATCTTGGCAGGCAGCGGGGTGGTGTTCGAAAATTCGAGCGTGACGTGGCCCTCCCAGCCGGGTTCGAGCGGGGTGACGTTGACGATGATCCCGCACCGCGCATAGGTGCTTTTGCCCAGGCAGATCACCAGCACGTCGCGCGGGACGCGGAAGTATTCGACCGTTCGGGCGAGCGCGAAGCTGTTGGGCGGAATGATGCACACGTCGGTCTCGCGGTCGACGAAGCTGTTGGGATCGAACTGCTTGGGATCGACCACCGAAGAGTTGACGTTGGTGAAGATTTTGAATTCGGGCGAAACCCGCGCGTCGTAGCCGTATGACGATAGGCCGTAAGATATGCACCCGTCGCTCCGCTGGGCCTCGACGAACGGTTCGATCATGCCGTGTTCGAGCGCCTGGGTTCGGATCCATTTGTCGGAGAGAATCGCCATGGCAGCGTGATTGCGCAAGCGTGGCGGGGCCGCAAGCCGCGCTGCCGGGCTTGTCCACGCCTGCCCGTTTGAACCTATCGCCAGGGCCCACCGCCATGCTAGGTTCGTGCAATGGAGCTTAAGGACCTACTCAGCCGGCTTGGACAACGGGCCCGGAACGAAGCGGTCCGGTTGCAAGCGATCCCGCGCCCTTGGCTGCTGGCGGGAATGACCGCGCTGCTGGTGGGCATCGGGCTGCTCCTGGTCCAGTCGTCGATGGCGCAGCACGCCGCGCGCGATGGGGCGCTGGCCGGAGCCGATGCCCAGACTGCGCTGGAAAATCTCAACCAGGCGCTGGTCGATGCCGAAACCGGTCAGCGCGGTTACCTGTTGACGCTCGATCCGGCTTATCTTGAACCTTACAATCGGGCGTCCGCGCAATTGCCTGAAATTCTGGCGGCGGTGAAACTGCGGTTTATGCAGAACACCGACCCGGCGGTCGACGAGCACCTCGGCCCGATGAGCGAGCTGATCCATACCAGGCTCGGCCAACTAGGCGGTACCATCCGCGCTGCGCAAGCGGGGGATAGCGCATGGGCGCTGGAATTTGTGCGGAGCGGACAGGGTAAGCGAACAATGGACCAGATCCGCCCGCATCTGGCGGCACTCGCCCAGATCCAGCGCGAAAGCCGCGACGCGGCGTTCGATGCAGCAAACGATGCCGAGGCGCGGGTGGTTCCGTTACTGCTGGCGATGTGGCTGGTGCTGCTGGCGCTGCTCTGGACCGGCTACCACGGCGAACAAGCGCGCGCCCGGGCAGAGATTGCGGCAGCACAGACCGCCCAGCTGCGCGAGCTTAACGAGCGCAACGAACTGCTCGCGCGCGAGCTGGCGCACCGGGTGCGCAACCTGTTCGGAGTGGTGCTCTCGCTGATTGGCCTGGCGGCGCGCAAGCCCGGGACCACCGCCGAAGTAATCGGCGACATCACCCAGCGGGTCCACGCGCTGAGCCGCGCGCACAACGTTGCAACCGGCGAAGTGTCGGGCGCGGTCGCATTGCCGGCCCTGCTCGACAGCTTGTGCCAGCCTTACCGCACCGGCGACGCCGCGCGGCCCACCATCGTGCTCAACGGCAGCGATCAAGTTGTGCCCGCCCATATGGTCTCGCCGTTCGCGCTGATCGTCCACGAGCTTGCCACCAACGCTGCAAAATACGGCTCCTTGTCGGTGCCCGGCGGACAAGTGACGATTACCTGGAATGCCATTGGCGGCGACGGCGATGCGCCGCTGCTGATCGAGTGGCGCGAAACCGGCGGGCCACCACCTTCGGCCGCCCAGGACAATAGCGATCAGCCCGGCAGCGGCTTCGGCCAGCGCATGACTCAGGCGGCGATGCGCCAGATCGGTGGCGCGCTGGAACGCGAGTTTCCGCCAGAGGGCGCGGTAATCCGCCTGACGATTACGCGCCAGGCCTGACTGGATCAGAGCTTGTGATAGCCGCGATACCACTCGACAAAGTTCGGCACCCCGACGTCGATCGAAGTGGTCGGCGCGTAGCCCAGGTCGCGTGAGATCGCCGAAATATCGGCATAGGTCTTCTGCACATCGCCCGCCTGCATCGGCAGATATTCGATCGCCGCCTTGCGCCCGCAGGCTTGCTCGAGCAGTTCAACGACCTTCATCAGCGGTTCGCTGCTATTGTTGCCGATGTTGTAGAGCGCATGCGGCTTGATCGAGCCGCCGGCCTTCTCCTGCCCGTCGTTGGCCGGAGGCGAATCGAGCGCCGCGACGACCCCTGAGACGATGTCGTCGATGTAAGTGAAATCGCGCTGCATATCGCCGTGGTTGAACACCGGGATCGGCTCGCCTGCGAGGATCCGCTGGGTGAACATCCACAGCATCATGTCGGGGCGGCCCCATGGTCCATAAACGGTGAAAAACCTGAGCCCGGTCAGCGGCAGGGCGAACAGGTGGGCGTAGGTTTCGCTCATCAGCTCGTCGGCGCGCTTGGTCGCGGCGTAAAGCGAAACCGGGTGATCGGTGCGGTCCTCGACCGCGAAGGGCAGCTTGGTATTGCCGCCATAGACCGACGAGGAGCTGGCATAGACCATGTGCTCGACCCCGCGGTGGCGCGCCAGTTCGAGCAGGTTGACGTGGCCCGCAAGGTTTGAGGAAACATAGGCTTGCGGATTTTCGAGGCTGTAGCGCACCCCGGCCTGCGCGCCCAAATGCACGACCCGGTCGATCGTCACACCATCGAGCGCTTTGATCAGTGCGGCCATGTCGGAGAAATCGACCTGGTGAAAGGCAAAGCGGTTGCCGCCCGCTTCGCGCAGCGCCGCGACCCGGTCGAGCTTGAGCGAGACCGGGTAATAATCGTTGAGACTGTCGATCGAGACGACCTCGTCACCCCGCGCGAGCAGCCGCCGCGCCAGACTGAAACCAATGAACCCGGCACCGCCGGTAACCAGAACGCGCATCTTGCTCCCCATGCTTGCAGCAATCGCCTAGCCGCGCGGTCCTTATTTCATGGTTAACCCGGCAATGGTAGGGCCCTCGGTCATGACTGCACCGCAAACCAGCTCCGCGCCGCACAAGATCCTCGTCGTATTCGGTACCCGGCCCGAGGCGATCAAGCTGTTTCCGGTGGTCGCCGCGCTTCAGGCCGACCCGCGTTTCACCCCGGTGGTCTGCGTCTCGGCGCAGCACCGCGGCATGCTCGATCAGGTGCTCGCCATCGCCGGGATCGTGCCCGATCATGATCTCGATCTGATGAAGCCTGACCAGAGCCTAGATGCGCTGACCGCTGCGTTGCTGCTTGGCCTTGGCGGAGTGATGGATAAGGTCCAGCCCGACCGGGTGATGGTGCAGGGCGATACCGCCACCGCGATGACCGGGGCGCTCGCC
>JARXKR010000064.1 GCA_030271565.1 Pseudomonadota bacterium | reverse complement strand
TAGAACTCGCCGAGCAACTGCACATAGGTGCCAAGGATTCCCAGCCCGTTCTCCGCCACGACCTTGGCCAACGCGCCGAACACCGCGAACGGCGCGAACCGCATGACATAGCCGGTCACCTGCAACATCAGCTCGGCCAGCGCTTCGGCGGCACGAACCAGCGGTCGGCCCCTCTCGCCGATCGCGGTGAGCCCGATTCCGGCAAACAGCGAGAACACCAGGATCTGCAGGACGTTGTTTTCACTCAGCGCGGTGAACAGGTTCTTGGGGAAGACGTGCTCGATGAATTCAAACAGGTCGAGCTTCTTGACCTCGCCCACCGCCTTGACCGGCGCGGCCAGATCGACCCCGACCCCGGGCTGGAAGAAGTTCACCATGACCAGCCCGAGGCTGATCGAGATCAGGCTCGCGACAATGAACCACATGATCGCGCGGAACCCGATCCGGCCTACCGCCGCGCTGTCGTTCATGTGCGCGAGCCCCGAAATGATCGTGCCGAGCACCAGCGGGGCAACCAGCATTTTGATCAGGTTGAGGAAGATCGCCGACAGCGTGCCGAAGGTCTTGACCCAGTGCTCGGTGGTCATCACGCCAGACAGTTGGTCTTCGTGGACCAGGTAGCCCACGGCCACGCCCAGCAGCATTCCGCCCATGATGCACCAGGTGAGGTAGCGGGTCAGCAGGTGGATGAGCCAGCCGAAGGCTGATCGCTTAGCTGTCATGATGGTACTGCGCTCCCCGTCGCGGAATTGATTTGGGCGAGCCTAACAGGGGGCAGCGAACGGAGCAATCAGCCTGCCAAAGCTGCCTTGGCAATCCGGGTATAGATCCGCACCAGCGCCTCAAGGTCCTCGACCGCGACCGCCTCGTCGCGCTTGTGCATCGTGGCGTTGCACAGGCCGAATTCGATCACCGGGCACAAGTCCTTGAGGAACCGCGCGTCCGATGTGCCGCCGGTGGTGCTGGCTTCGGGAGCGATCCCGGTCTCGGCTTCGACCGCTGCGGCGACGAGTGCAGAGAAGGCGCCGGGCGGGGTCAGGAAAGCCTCGCCCGAAACCACGGGCCGCGCGGTGCCACCATGCTTTTCGGCGAGTTCGCAGACCAGCTTCGACAGCTTCGCCCCACTGTGCCGGTCGTTGAAGCGGATCGAGAGCCGCGCCGAGGCGCGCGAGGGGATCACGTTGGTCGCCGGGTTGCCCACTGTAATGTCGGTAATCTCAAGGTTCGAGGGCTGGAACCAGTCGGTCCCCTTGTCGAGCTTGTGCGCTTTGAGCTCGGTCAGCAGCGCCACCAACCGCGTGATCGGATTGTCGGCGAGGTGCGGATAGGCGACGTGGCCTTCCTTGCCCTCCACCTCAAGCCAGACATTGACCGAGCCGCGCCGCCCGATCTTCATCGTATCGCCGAGCCGCGCCACCGAGGTCGGTTCGCCGACCAGGCACAGATCCGGGATCGCAGCCACGGCTCGCATATGTTCGATCACCGCGACCGTTCCGAACCGCGCCGGACCTTCCTCGTCGCCGGTGATGATGAAGCTGATCGTTCCCGCATCGACTGGCACTTGCGCCACCGCAGCAACCATCGCCGCAATCGCCCCCTTCATGTCGACCGCGCCGCGTCCGTACAGCAGGTTATCGCGCAGTTCGGGCGCAAACGGGGCGCTGGTCCAGCCCTCGCCCGGCGGGACCACGTCGACATGCCCGGCAAAAGCGAAGTGGCGGCTGCCTTCGGGGCCTTGGCGGATCGCGAACAGGTTCTCGACCGGTCCGTCCGGGGCTTCACCAGCGTGAAAGCGATGGACCGCGAACCCGAGCGGCTCAAGCTGGCGCTGCAGGCAATCGAACACCAGCCCCGCCGCAGGGGTGACGCTGGGGCAAGCGATCAGCGCTTCGGCCAGTTCGACGACGGATGAGGAGGCGGTGTGCATGGCGTGGCTTTGGCATATGGGCTAGACTGCAGCCTGACAAGCCGGAGCACCCGCCATGCCCAAACTGGACCTCGATGCGATCCCCCAGACCAACGCCACCGGCTATCCTCCGGTCTACGCCGATGCAGTGCAAGGCCGCTGGTATCGCCGCCTTGCCCCGGCGGCTGGCCTGACCGATTTCGGCGCGAGCCATGTGGTGCTCCAGCCCGGCGCGTGGTCGAGCCAGCGCCACTGGCATGTGGGCGAAGACGAAATCGTGGTGATGCTTAGCGGCGAGGCAGTATTGGTCGACGACAGCGGTGAGACCCCGCTGCGTCCGGGCGACGTCGCGGCCTTTCCCAAGAACGACGGCAACGGCCACGTGCTGCAGAATCGCTCGGATGGACCGTGCTGCTTCGTGGCGGTGGGCCAACCGTCTGAATCCGATTGCCATTATCCCGACATCGACATGCACCTGTCAGCCGTAGTGGGCGAACAGCGGCGCAAGGACGGCAGCACTTTTTGACCGATCCGGGCGCGCATATCGACTGGCTCGGCTTTGTCATAGCAGTGATGATCCTCGAGGCGACGCCGGGGGTCAACATGGCGTGGCTGGCGGCATTGTCGCTCACGAAAGGCCGCCGCGCGGGGCTGGCGGCCACCGCCGGGATCGCGATCGGGCTGATGCTCAATGCCATGCTCGCGGCAGCGGGGCTGGCCGAACTGATGCGCGCGCACCCCGAAATGCAGGTGTGGCTGCGCCGTGCCGGAGCGGTGCTGATGCTGGTCCTGGCGTGGCGTACCTGGACCGACAAATCGACCCGCCCCACGCCGCACGACGAACGCAACGGGTTTGCTGCGGGCCTGCTGCTCAACACGATCAACCCCAAGGCCTTCGTGTTCTTTCTGGTGGTGGTCCCGCCGTTCCTGTCGGGCGGACCGCTACAGCTGCGCCAGGCTTTCGCGCTGGGGCTGACCAGCGTCGTGATCGCCACCATGGTGCATCTCACCATTGTGTTCAGCGCTGCGCATGCCCACGCCTGGCTTAGCGATACAGCCCGAACGCGGTGGGTGCGGCGGGTCATGGCGGGGGTGATGGTCGGAGTGGCGGCGTGGTTCCTCGCCGGATAGCTCGCGCTACTTCTTTACGGGCGTCTCGAATTGCTCGATCACCCAGTCCTCTGCCTCGGCCGCCGCGATCCAGCTTTGCAGCCACTCGTGGCTCCACACCGCCTCCATGTAAGCCAGCGCAAATCCCGGCACCGCGATCCCGTAGGAGATGAACCGGCTGACCACCGGGGCGAAGAAGATGTCGGCCGCGCTGAAGGTGCCGAACAGGTACGGCCCGCCGCGCCCGAACCGCGCGCGGGCTTCGGCCCACAGCGTCAGGATGCGGACCACGTCGGCCTTGGCCGCATCGTCGATCGTCCCGGCTTCGACTTGGCGGCGGATGTTCATCGGGCATTGGCTGCGCAGCGCCAGAAACGAGCTATGCATTTCGGCGACCATCGAACGGGCCATCGCGCGGGCATCGTCTTCCTTGGGCCAGAAGCGGTCGCGCCCGACCTTGTCGGCGAGGTATTCGATGATCGCCAGGCTGTCCCACACCACCGCATCGCCGTCCCACAGCACCGGGACTTTGCCCGACGATGGCGCGATGTCATCGTTCTGCTTCTTGGTGGCGGTCCAGTCGTCGCCGTAGAGCGGGACCTGGATTTCCTCGAACGCCAGCCCGGATTGCTTGGCCGCGAGCCAGCCGCGCAGCGACCAGCTTGAATAGTTCTTGTTGCCGATGATCAGCTTCATGGCTTTGACGGCTACCCGTTCAGCTTCGCCGTGTCGAGGCTGAACAAGTGCACACAATGGACAACGTCCTGCACCAAATTCGGGCACGTTCCCAAGGGTCGGACAGATCGGGCCGGGCAGGGGGCAACGCCCCGCGCGCAAGGCGCGGGATATGTGGTCGGGCGGCAGACGCGGCGGCAGCTTTGGCATCGCACCGGCCTGCGCCCGAATGCGGGGTGTAGGAAAGTTCTAACTAGGCTAGGCTGGCGCGATGTCATTGCGCCCCTTCCACCTCGCCTTTCCCGTTCGTGACCTTGCCGAAGCGCGTGCCTTCTGGGGCGAAACGATGGGTTGCCCCGAAGGGCGCAGTTCGGACACCTGGATCGACTTCGATTTCTACGGCCACCAGATCGTGGCGCATTGCGTCGGTGAAAGCGCGAGCGCGGATGCCGGCACCAACCCGGTCGACGGCCACGGCGTGCCGGTGCCGCATTTCGGGATCGTGCTGGAGTTGAAGGACTGGCAGGCGCTGGCCGACCGGCTCACCGCGGCGGGCACCAAGTTCGAGATCGCGCCCTACATTCGCTTCAAGGGCGAACCCGGCGAGCAGGCCACAATGTTTTTTCGCGATCCGTCGGGCAATGCGATCGAGATGAAAGCCTTTGCCAATCTGGGGCAGTTGTTTGCGAAATAAGGGACGGAACATGCTTCGCTGGATTGCCATTGCACTGGTTGCGCTGATCGGCTTTGCGGCACCTGCTGCGGCCAGCCCCGTTCTGCTGATTTCGATTGACGGGCTGCGGCCCGGTGACGTGCTCGACGCACCCGCACGCGGGCTCAAGGTGCCCAACCTGCGCCGCTTCCTGAGCGAGGGGACTTACGCGGACGGGGTGCGCGGAGTGCTGCCGACGGTGACCTATCCCAGCCACACCACGCTGATCACCGGGGCCAGCCCGGCCCGCCACGGCATCTTCAGCAACACCACCTTCGATCCGCTGCAGGTCAATTTCGGCGGGTGGTACTGGTTCGCCAGCGACATCAAGGTGCCGACGCTGTGGCAAGCGGCTTCGACCGCAGGGCTGACTGTCGCAAACGTCCACTGGCCGGTCAGCGTCGGAGCGCAGGGGATCACCTGGAACCTGCCGCAGATCTGGCGCAGCGGGCACGATGACGATGCCAAGATGCTGGCCGCGCTTGCCACACCCGGGCTGATCCCCGAGCTGGAGGCGGCGACCGGCGAGACCTACGCGCAGGGGATCGTCGAGGATATTGCAGGCGACGAGAACCGCGCGCGCTTTGCGGTGGCGCTGATCCGGCGTCACCATCCGGGATTCGCTACGGTTTACCTCACAGCGCTCGATCAACAGCAGCATCTCGACGGGCCGGACACGCCGCCCGCGCATGCCGTGCTCGAACGAATCGATACCGCGGTGGGCAAGGTGATCGCAGCCGAACTGGCGGTCCATCCCGACGCGGTCATCGCGGTGGTCAGCGATCACGGCTTCGCCCCGATCGCCCGCGAAACCAACCTGTTTCGCGCCTTTGTCGATGCCGGCCTGATCACGCTTGGCCCCGACGGCAAAGTCAAAAGCTGGGATGCGATGCCGTGGCCTTCGGGGGGCAGCGCGGCTGTCGTGCTGGTGCGACCGAACGACGTAGCCTTGGTCGCGAAGGTCGGCGCGCTGCTGGCGGCGCTCAAGGCCGATCCCGCCAATGGCATCGCCGACATCGCGGATACGTCGGCGATCAAGGCGATGAACGGCAACCCGCAAGCGAGCTTTTTCGTCAACATGGTCCCCGGCACCAGTGCAGGCGGATTTGGCGATCAGGCTGCCGGGCTGACCGCCGTGCCGCATAACAAAGGCACCCACGGCTGGTTTCCGGCCAGCCCGCTGATGCGCTCAACCTTCCTGATCATGGGGCCGGGTATCCCCAAACACCATTCGCTCGGCGAAATCGACATGCGCTCGATCGCGCCGACGCTCGCCCGGATCATGCATGCGAAGCTGGGCGGAGCGGAGCTATCGGCGCTGGGTTTCTAACTCAGCCGGCGATGCCATCGAGCGTGGCGATTGCCTCGGGCGTCAGCACCAAATCAGCCGCGGCGAGATTTTCGCGCAGGTGTCCGAGCGACGATGTGCCGGGTATCAGCAGGATATTGGGCGCGTGCTGGAGCAGCCAGGCGAGCGCAACTTGCATCGGCGTCACCGCCGCATCGGCGGCTACTGCGTCGAGCGCGGCGCTTTGCAGCGGGCTGAACCCGCCAAGCGGGAAGAACGGGACATAGGCGATCCCCGCTGCACCCAGCGCGGCGACCATGGCATCGTCCTCGCGGTGGGCGATGTTGTAGGCGTTCTGCACGCAGACGATTTCGGCCATCGAGCGCGCCTCCACGAGCTGCGCGGGGGTGACGTTGCTGATCCCGATGTGCTTGATCAGCCCCTGCTGCTGCAATTCGGCGAGCGTGGTCAGCTCTGCCTCGAGCGAGCCCTCGGCCGGTCCGAGATGCGAGAACATCAGCCGCAGGTTGACCACGTCGAGCACGTCGAGCTTCAGGCGGCGCAGGTTGTCATGCACCGCTGCAGTCATTTCGTCGGCACCGAACGCGGGCAGCCAGCGGCCCTTGTTATCGCGCCGACCGCCGATCTTGGTCACCAGCACCAGATCGTCGGGATAGGGATGCAGCGCCTCGGCGATCAGCTCGTTGACCACATAGGGCCCGTAATAATCGCTGGTGTCGATGTGGTTGACCCCGCTTGCAACCGCTTCGCGCAGCACCGCGCGGGCCACATCGGCATCGCGCGGCGGGCCGAACACCCCCGGCCCAGCCAGCTGCATCGCGCCGTAGCCCATGCGATTGACGGTGAACGAGCCGAGTTTGGCGGTATCGGTCATGGCATTCCTTTGGCGGGAATTAGATCGAAGCGTCGCCCAGCACTGCGGCGCGTAGTTCCGGGATGCCCATGCCTTTTTCGGCCGAGGTCACGTGGATCACCGGGTAGGCGGCCGAATGCTTGCGCGCTTCGGTCTGGGTGGCGAGCAGCGCGGCGGCCAGTTCGCTCGCCTTGATCTTGTCGGCCTTGGTCAGCACCAGCCGGTAACCGACTGCGGCCTCATCGAGCATCGCCATCATTTCGCGGTCGACATCCTTGGGGCCGTGGCGCGCATCGATCAGCACCAGCGTGCGCTTGAGCACCGCGCGTCCGCGCAGGAAATCGCGGACCACCCGCTGCCACTCCTTGACCACCGATTTTGGGGCCTTGGCAAAGCCGTAGCCGGGCATATCGACCAGCCGCAGCACCGCCGGATCGCCGACCTCGAAGAAGTTCAGCTCCTGCGTCCGCCCCGGGGTGACCGAGGCCCGCGCGATCGACTTGCGCCCGGTCAGCGCGTTCAAGAGCGAGCTCTTGCCGACGTTCGAGCGTCCGGCGAAGGCCACTTCTGGCACGGTCGCCTCGGGCAGATACTGCAGCGAGGGCGCGCTCTTGAGGAACTCGACCCGGCCCGAGAACAGCTTGCGCGCGGCCTCGGTCAGGTCGGGGCCGTCGTGCGTCTCGGGGAGAACCTCAGGCACCGCTGTCCTTGGCGGCTTGTGCCTTCAATTGCGGGTGGCGTGAATAGAGGAACGCCTGTTGGCCGATCGTCAGGAAGTTCGAGGTGATCCAGTAGATCAGCAAGCCTGCCGCAAACGGCGCCATCACGAACATCATGATCCACGGCATAAAGGCGAAGACCTGCTGCTGCGCGGGGTCCATCTGCGCCGGATTGAGCTTGAACTGGAAATACATCGATATGCCCAGCAGGATCGCCAGCACCCCGATTGCGAGAAACGCTGGCGGGTTGAATGGCAGGTAGCCGAACAGGTTGAGCACATGCGCCGGATCGGGCGCCGAGAGATCCCTGATCCACAGCACAAACGGCTGGTGGCGCATCTCGACTGCCAAGGTCAGCACCTTGTACAGCGCGAAGAACACCGGGATCTGCAGGAAGATCGGCAGGCAGCCCGCCAGCGGGTTGACCTTTTCCTTCTTGTACAGCGCCATTACCTCTTCCTGCTGCTTGGCCTTGTCGTCCTTGTAGCGCTCCTGGATCGCCTTCATCTTGGGTTGGATCGCCTTCATCGCCGCCATCGATTTGAACTGGCGCTGCGCCACCGGGAACATCAATCCGCGCACGATCAGGGTGAGCAGGATGATCGCCACCCCGAAATTGCCGACGAGCCCGAACAGGAATTTGAGCAGGCCGAAAATCGGCTTTTCGAACCAGCGGAACCAGCCCCAGTCGATCGCGAGGCCGAACTTGGGAATACCCGCAGTCTCATACTTGTCCAGCACCGAGCTTTCCTTGGCCCCGGCGAACAGCTTGGTCGTCAGCGCCTGGCTTTGGCCCGGCGCAACGGTGATCAGCGGATAGATCAGGTCGGCGCGGTAAACCCCGCCGCCAGCCGAACGGAAATCGCTGGTCGCGCCGCTCTTGTCGGGCACCAGCGCGCTCATCCAGTAGATGTCGGTGAAGCCGATCCAGTCGGTCTTGCCCGGATTATTCACCTGGGTCGTCTCTGCGACATCCTTGTAGTTGGGGCCGAACGAAACCGTGCCATCAAAGGTCCCGAACGGACCCGAATGGAGGTTCCAGATATCGACGCTGGCGGTCTTTTCGGTTCGCGCGATCTGCGCATAAGGTTTAGCGACGAGCGGCGCAGCGGCGCTGTTGCTGACGCCTTGCGTGACCGTGAGCAGGTAATCGGCATCGATCGCATAAGTCAGGGTGAAGCTCTGGCCAGCGGCATTTACCCAGGTCAGAGCGACCGGGGTTTGCGGGGTCAGCTTTGCTCCGGCAGGCACGGTCCACTGGGTCGCGGCACCGGGCAGCGCGGGATCGGGCTGACCGGTTGGGCTGACCCAGCCGAACTGGGCATACTGCTGCGCCGGGGTTCCGGCGGGCGAGAATATCCGCTGCGCTCCGGCACCCTTTTCAACCGAAGCAGTGTGGCGACTGGTCGAAAGGTCATCGACCACTCCGCCCACAAGGTTGATCGAGCCCGACAGGCCCGGCGCAGCAATCGGCACGCGGGTTGCGGGGTTGAGCGCGGTGGTCAGGTCCTTGGCTTCGAGCGCCTGGTCGGCGGCATCGGTCAGCCCGCCCTCGCGGGTCGGCTTGCCGCTGGCTGCGGCTTGCGGCGCGGGCGCGGCTCCAGCGGCAGGAGCGCCCGCCGCAGGGACCGGCGGCTTGTTCATGCCCGGATAGTAGTGCTCCATGACCTTCTGCCACCCGAACAGGATGGCCATTGCCAGCCCACCGGCCAGGAGCATGTTGCGTAAGTTCTGCGTGTCCACTCAGGGCCCCTGCGTCAATTTATGTTCAAATGGGAAGGCAGCGGCGCTTATCAAGGCACCGGGTCATGGCCATGGCCGCCCCACGGCTGGCAGCGCAGTATACGTTTCACCGCCAGCCAGCCACCCTTAATCGCGCCATATTTGCCCAGCGCCTCAATCGCATATTGCGAGCAAGACGGCGAATAGCGGCAAGTCGGCGGAAGGATCCGTGAAGGCCCCAGCTGCCACCCGCGCGCGATCAGGATGAGGAGGTGTTTCATTTGGGTTGGTTCATCGAGCAGGGTGTAAGAAAAGGGTTCACGCAAAGGCGCAAAGGCGCAAAGAGGTTGCGCTTGCGGCGAAGCCGCTGGCCAGACATTCGCATCGCCAAGGCCGAGCCGCTGCAAATTAACGCGACCTTCGGCCGGTAGCGCAGCTCCTTTGCGCCTTTGCGCCTTTGCGAGAGGCAATTTTCCTTCACTTACGCCGCCGAGGCGGATCGCCTTTGCCTTGGGCGGCGCGGGCGAGGGCGGCGGTGAGTTCTTCGCGCAGCTTGGCAAAGTCACGCTCGACCCCGCCGTCGCGGCCGATCAGCACGTGATCGTGCGCGGGCAGGCCCAAGGCTGGCAAGGCTTCACGCAGCAATGCGCGAAACCGCCGCTTCATCCGGTTGCGGATAACGGCATTGCCGATCTTCTTGGTGACGGTGATCCCGAAGCGCACCTGTTGGTGCAGGTTGGGGTTTACCAACAGCACAAAACCGGGACGCGCCACGCGCAGGCCCCGGTTTGCGGCTAGGAAATCGGCCCGCCGGGTAAGGACGGACATTTTGGGTGGTTCGCTCAGGCGCTCAGCTTGGCGCGGCCGCGGGCGCGGCGGGCGCGCAGGACCTTGCGGCCGCCAACCGTCGACGAACGCAGGCGAAAGCCATGACGACGAGCGCGAACAAGGTTGCTGGGCTGGAAGGTGCGCTTCATTTCAAAACCTCAGGAATTCTTTGGACTACGGACCGTCCATGCGGAGGCCGATTACAGAGGCGGGCCGTTACTTGCTAGGGCTCACCGAGTCAAGCGCTGCTCGCTCAGTTCAGCGTCACCCAATGCGCCATATCAGCGGCACCGAGCCACTTCGCCTGCGCGTTCGGCACCGAATTGGTCATGGCATAGAACGCGCGCGCCTGCGGTTCGGGCAGGCCCATCTCTTCGTAATAGGCGATATAGGCACGGTTCTCGGGCGCATCTGCGGCGTAGTCGCGCGCCTCGCGTCCGTCCTCGTCGGCCCAGCTGTGCACCGCAAATTCGCTGCCCGGATCGGCGATGCGGGTCTTGCCGGCGAGGAACAGTTCGACCCCGCCCGAGCGGACCGAGCCGCCCGCCGGCACGTGCGTGCTGATCCCGCGCGTGTGGATCATCCGCCCAAGCTGCAGGTTGGCGCGGTCGTCCTCGGTGCCGGGGCATTCGATCATTTCGATCAGCGCAATCCCGGGGTAGGCGCGCAGCATCGCCTCGAACTGCGCCGGGGTGCGCTCGTCGGTCACATCGACCAGCGCGGCGCGGCCCGGGTCGAGCACCCGGAACGGGCCGAAACTCGCGACACCCTGCGGAACGTCGGCGGGGGCCGAAGCGACCAGCCGCGCAGAGCCGCTGTCGCTGTTATCGGTGGCACCCTCGTCATCAACGATCACTGTCTCGGTAACCGTCACGGTCTCGCTCACCATCTGCGCGCAGACCGGCGTCGCAAATAGAGCGGACAACACAAAGGCAAAGACGGCAATGCGGCGCATGCTGCACCTTTCGGCCCCAGCGCCTTACCGGCTTGCCAATGGCAAAGGTTAAGATCGTCTTTCCCTTAAGCCGGGCCATTCCGGTGCTATTGGCTCGACACCGCAGCAGGACTGCGCCATCACCCAAGTATTACGCGCTAACACTTGGGGGCATTACTTGGTCGCGCTGGTTCAGACGGTTGCCTATCTGGGGCTGGAGGCGCGCGGGGTCGAAGTGCAGTGCCAGATCGCGCCGGGCCTGCCCAAGTTCAACGTGGTTGGCCTGCCCGACAAGGCGGTCAAGGAAAGCCAGGAGCGGGTCCACGCCGCGCTTTCGGCGATGGGCCTGTCGCTTCCGCCCAAACGGATCACGATCAACCTGTCGCCGGCCGATCTGCCCAAGGAAGGCTCGCACTACGATCTGCCGATTGCCTTGGCGCTGCTCGCGGCAATGGGCGTGACCGACGCCGAACAGCTCCACGATTTCATCGCGGTGGGCGAACTGGCGCTCGACGGGCGGATCATTGCGACGCCGGGCGTGCTGCTTGCCGCGCTCCACGCCAGCGGGCAGGACAAGGGGCTGATCTGCCCCGCCGCGCAAGGGAGCGAGGCACGCTGGGCGAGCGGGATCCCGATCCTCGCCGCGCCCAATCTGGTCAGCCTGCTCAATCACCTCAAAGGCACCCAGCAATTGCCCGAACCGGCGCTGGGCGTGGCCGAGGAACCGGGCTTCGGCCCGGACCTGAAGCAGGTAAAGGGCCAGGAAAGCGCCAAACGCGCGCTCGAAATTGCGGCGGCGGGCGGACACAACCTGCTGATGATCGGGCCGCCGGGCGCGGGCAAATCATTGCTGGCGAGCTGCCTGCCCGGGATTTTGCCGCGGCTTACCCCGGCGGAGGCGCTCGAAACCTCGATGGTCTCGTCGGTGGCAGGGACGCTGCTGGACGGCCGGATCAGCCAGGTCCGCCCCTTCCGCACCCCGCACCATTCGGCCTCGATGGCGGCGCTGGTCGGCGGGGGGCTGCGCGTCAAGCCGGGCGAGGTCAGCCTCGCACATCTGGGCGTGCTGTTCCTCGACGAATTGCCCGAATTCCAGCGCGCGGTGCTCGATTCGCTGCGCCA
>JARXKR010000063.1 GCA_030271565.1 Pseudomonadota bacterium | reverse complement strand
ATGGTGCACCCGACAGGATTCGAACCTGTGACCCCTGCCTTCGGAGGGCAGTACTCTATCCAGCTGAGCTACGGATGCGTTGGAGCGCCGGTTAGCAGCGAGCGTGCGGCAACGCCAGTGGGTTTGTTTGGGCACGGCGCTTCAGGTTAGCAATTTGGCAAGCGAAGCGGGGTTATGGCTAGCGGCATGAACATGCACTCCAGCTTCACCCAGCCGGGTACCGGCGCGCTGCCGACCTCGGGACGACCCGAATTCGGGCAGGCTTCGGCCAGCGCGATGAGCATGAAATGGTCGGCGCTGCACGACGCGGTGACGGTGGTCGGGATGCTCGCGGGACTCGCCGCCGAGCCGACCCGGCCGGAAATTCGCAACTTTCCTGCGGTGATGCGCGATGCCGGTGGCTGGCGACGCGAGCTCGTCGAACAGGGGATCGACGATCTATCGGCGGTAATGGAGCCGGGCCTCGCCGCGCTGCTCGCAGTCCACGCCCGCGGTGCCAATCCGGCGGTCCCGGCGCTGGCGCTGTGGCAGGAATTCCACGCCGCGCGCGCCGGCCTGCTGGCACTCGTTCCGCCCCCCAGCACAAACACCGCGCGGCGGATGAGCTAAGCACCTCGATTCCGCCCATTGCAAGGTTCGCGGTCTGTTCCTAGTGTGCGGGCATGTCTGCCGCCCAGCCTTTGCCCGATTCTCTCCCAAGCGAACTCGCGTCACCTGCTGCTGCCGCTGTCGCACGGGGGATTTGCCGGCTGTTTGCGCGCAACGATATCTGGTGCCTGCCCGAAATGCCGCTGCGCAATGGGCGGCGCGCCGATCTGATGGGGATCGATGCCAAGGGGCATTTGATCATCGTCGAGATCAAGGTCGCGCGCGGCGATCTGCTCGGCGATGCCAAGTGGCATGAATATCTCGATTATTGCGACCGGTTCTATTGGGGCCTGGCCCCGCACCTCGACCGCGAATGCATCGAGGAGCCCGGCTTCCGGCCCGAGCGCTGCGGGGTGATCGTGGCCGATGGCTATGACGCAGAAATCCTCCGCCCGGCGGCTACCGTGCCGCTGGCGGCAGCGCGGCGCAAGGCCATGACCGAGCGGCTTGCGCGCGCCGCGCTGCGCCGGCAACTCGGGCTGGTCGATCCGCAGTTCGCCCCGCGCTGGGACGGTTGACCGGGCGGCGACCTTGGGCCTAACGGCTGGTTTGTGATCGACGGCGGTTCTTCTGCTTCTCTTGCGCCTGTTTCGGGGCTGACCGCCCCCGGACGCCCGCTCGCCCCGTTCCGCTTCCCTGCTTTTCGCGCGATCTGGATCGCCAATTTCGCCTCGAACATCGGCTCGATGATCCAGTCGGTTGGGGCTTCGTGGCTGATGACCGACCTGACCAGTTCGCACCAGATGATTTCGCTGGTGCAGGCCTCGACCACCACCCCGGTGATGCTGCTCGGCATGTTTGCAGGCGCGATTGCCGACAATTACGACCGGCGGCTGGTCATGCTCGCGGCGCAATGGTTGATGCTGGTGGCTTCGGGATTGCTCGCAGCGCTCGCCTGGAGTGGCGCGATCGGGCCGTGGTCGCTGCTCGCTTTTACGCTGCTGGTGGGTTGCGGTACCGCGCTCAACGGCCCGGCGTGGCAGGCCTCGGTGCGGATGCAGGTCGGGCCGGGCGATCTCAGCCAGGCGATCTCGCTCAACACCATTGCCTTCAATCTTGCGCGCAGTGTCGGCCCGGCGCTGGGCGGATTGCTGATCGCGCTGACCAGCCCGGCGCTCGCTTTTGCGCTCAATGCGCTGAGTTTCGTCGCGCTGATTTTCGTGCTGATGCGCTGGCATCCCGAGCAGCCAAGCCGGACCCGCCAACCGATGCTCGTTTCGATTGCCACCGGGATCAGGTTCTGTGCCTCGTCAAGCCCAGTCCGCCGGGTGCTGGCGCGCGGGTTTGCGTTCGGGTTCGGCGGGGTCGGGTTCCTCGCTCTGCTGCCGGTGGTGGTGCGCAGCCGGATCCACGGTAGCGAGCTCGATTACGGACTGCTGCTCGGCGCGTTCGGGCTGGGCTCGATCATGACCGCGCTGTGGGTCGCCCCGCTGCGGCGGCGCTTCGGCAGCGAAACGGTGGTCGCCGCCGCCTCGGTGCTGTTCGCCGCCGCGCTGTTCCCGCTCGCCTCGGCGCAGAGCCTTGCTCCGGCGCTGGCAGCGGGGCTGCTCGCGGGCGGCAGCTGGGTCGCGGCGCTGACCAGCCTCAACGTCGCGATGCAATTGCGCTCGCCCGAGGCGATCCTCGGGCGGTGCATGGCGATCTACCAGTCGGTGACCTTCGGTGGGATGGCGCTGGGAGCCTATGCGCTCGGCCTGCTTGCCGATGTGCTCAGCGTGCCCGGCGCGATCCGCTGTGCCGCCGCGCTGCTGCTGGTGCTCGCGCCGCTGCTGCGCTGGCTCGCGCCGATGCCGTCCAAAGACGAAGGGCGGGTCCGCGCGTGATGTCCGCTTGAGCGGAAGCAAGACCGGCCCGTTCCCCCGGCCCGACCACCCGTTAAAGGTACCCTGTGGGTGGTCGGGCCGGGGGAGCGGGCCGGTGTTGCGCCGTTTCATGTCGGCGCAACTTAACGGTTAATTTACCATGTTGCGCCAAACCGGGACCTGAAGGGAAACCGGGGACTTTGCATGGACACCTATCGCGGCCTTTTTTCTGACAATAGCGAGTCTGGCGAAGACTGGCCCGAGATCGAGTTCGGTGAGGACGAAGCCTCGCGCGAGCCGCCGCCGAGCCCGGTCGGACAGGACGAGCGCCGCATGCAGGTGCGCGCCTATAACCACTGGGCGAGCCTGCTCGACAACCGCAATTTCCCCTCGATCGAAGACCTCGATCCCGAAGCCCTGCCCGATTTCGGGCCATACAGTGTGCTGCTCGACTTTACCGGCGGAATCGAAAACCCCGCGATCCAGTTCCTCGGCGAGAAGCTCGGATGCGAATGCGGCACCGACGGCGAGATTCACTCGCTCGCCGATGTTCCCGCGCGTTCGCTGCTGTCACGCATCACCGACCACTACATGCAGATCCTCGCCAACCAGGCGCCGATCGGGTTCGAGGCCGAATTCGTCAACCAGCGCGAGCAGACGATCCTCTATCGCGGGATTCTGCTGCCGTTCTCGAGCGACGACGACACCATCGACTTCATCTACGGGGTGATCAACTGGAAGGAACTGGCCGACCAGCAGACCACCGACGAGCTGCTCCACGAGATCGACCAGGCGCTCGAAGTTGCGCCCGCGGCCGGATTGCAGCGCGATCTGCCGGTGACCGCCTGGAGCGAAGATCCAGCTGAGCTGATCGATCCCGTACCGCCCGTTTTCGGCGATGATGACTGGGTCCCGCTCGAACTGACTGAGACCGTGGCCAACGAAGACGACGGCGTGCTCGACCTGACCGGACTGTCCGAAGCCGAACACGACGCACTCGAAGTTCCCGCGCCCGCCTTTGCCCCGCTCGAACTCGACACTCTTGCCGATGACGACGTGCTCGAACTGTCGAGCATCGCCGAGACCGACATGGAACTGGCCGACTGGCTCGCCTCGGCGCGCGAACTGGCAGAAGCCGCGCGCGGCAGCGAAGACCGCACCCGCCACGCGCTCTATGCCGCAATCGGCAAGGCTTACGACTTCTCGCTTGCGGCGCACGATGCGCCCGAAGACTTTGCCGAACTGGTCACCGATTCGGGGCTGACCGTGCAGGACCGCGCGCCGATGACCCCGGTGGTCAAACTGGTGTTCGGCGCCGATTACGACAAAACCCGGCTGACCGAATTTGCTACCGCACTAAGCCATGCGCAGCGCCTCGGCCTGCCGCAGGGCGCGCTCGGCGAATACCTGCGCTCGGCCCCGGGCGGGCTCAAGGGCGTGGTCACCGAAGAACGCCGCCTCAAGCGCGAAGACAGCGGCCAGGCCGCCGTACCGGTGCGCGATGCACCGCGTGAAGCTTTGGCCAAGAAGCTGCGCAAGCTCGATCATTTTCCGCTCGATGCGGTTGCAACTGAAGGCAGCGAATTCACCTTGCTGGTCGCGCGCCGCCTGCCTAGCGGCGAGGTTGTGCTACTTGGCGAAGTCGCTGACGACGTGCCGCTGCTCGAACGCGCCGCGCGCAAGCTGCTGTAACTTTTACCATTATCTCCTCGAAAAGCGCTGCGCTGAAAGGCGTGGCGCCTTTTGGCGTTCGCGGATAGGCTGGCGCGATGGCGAAAGCGGCGGGGCGAAAGACAATCGGCAAGACGGGATGGACACTGATCGCGCTGGTGCTGATCGCACTGGCGTTGCTAGGCCTCTATCGCTGGGCCTTGGCCAACAACGCCGTCGCTCTGCTCGATTGGGGCGACCGCCAGTTTGGCGGCAACGCTGGGTACAAGATTGCACTTGCCGAAGGGCATTACGGCCCTGACGAGCACCAGCGGATCGAAGTGATCGTCCCCGACCAGCCCTCGCCGCATCCGCGCCCGGTGGTGGTGTTCATCCACGGCGGCAGCTGGAACAGCGGCGATCCGCGCGATTACCGCTTCATCGGCCGCACTCTGGCGCGCGAAGGCTATGTCGTGGTGCTGCCCGGCTACCGGCTGGGCGACAAGGGCAGGTTTCCGCATATGATCGAAGACGCTGCGGCGGCAGTCGCCTGGACCCGCGACCACATCGCCGAGTACGGCGGGGACACCGGTCAGGTCGTGTTGATGGGCCATTCGGCCGGGGCCTACAACGTGATGATGCTCGCGCTCGAGCGACAATGGCTCGGCCGCGCCGGGGTGCCCGACGGGTTCATCAAGGGCGTGATCGGGCTGTCGGGGCCGTACGATTTCTACCCTTATACCTCCGATTCAACCCGCCACGCTTTCGGCCAGGCACCCGATCCGGTGCTGACCCAGCCAATCCATTTCGTCCGCGGCGACGCCCCGCATGTGCTGCTGATCACCGGCGACTCCGATACCACGGTAAAACCGCGCAACAGCCTCGCGTTGGCCAAGGCGTTGAGTGAAGTCGGCCTGCCGACCCGTCCTGTCGTGCTCAGCGGCGTCGATCACGGCGGCACGGTGATGATGCTCGCCGCGCCGTTTAGCCGCGATCGCCGGGTACTGGGCCCGGTGCTGGCGTTCCTCGCTGCGCAATGTCAGCCGAAACAATCTTCACCCCCCGTTCAGCCGCAACCGCGATAGGACAACGGCCGATGCGCATGAACAAACGCCCGCTTTCCGGCCTGCTCGCCCGCTGCGTCGCCGCGCTGCTGATCTTCACACTGACCAGCCAGGCGGCCCTGGCGCAATCGGTGCTGCGCGATGCCGAAACCGAGGCGCTGCTTCACGAACTCGCCGCGCCGCTGGTCACCGCCGCCGGGCTCGATCCGCGCAATGTCGACGTGGTTTTGATCGGCGATCCGTCGATCAACGCCTTCGTCGCCGGCGGCCAGATCGTGTTCATCCACGAAGGCCTGATCGAGGCGGCCGACAATGCCGCCGAAGTGCAGGGCGTGATCGCGCACGAACTGGGCCATATCACCGGCGGCCATGCGATCAACGACGGCGGGAGCAAGGCCGCTACGGGCATCAGCATCCTCTCGTTGATCCTCGGCGGGCTCGCCGCAGCGGCGGGATCGGGCGATGCCGCGATGGGCGTGATCATGGCCGGGCAGCAGGCGGCAATGGGCAAGTATTTCGCGTTCAGCCGCGAGCAGGAGGCGAGCGCCGATGCTGCGGGCGCGGGGTTCCTGTCCAAGGCCGGGATTTCCGGGAAGGGCTCGATCAGTTTCTTCAAGAAGCTGCAGAACCTCGAATACCGCCACGGCTATACCCGCGATACCGACAGCGAATTCTATTCGACCCACCCGATGACTTCCGACCGGATCGCCACGCTGCAGGACACTTATCAGGCCGACCCGGCGTGGACCCATTCTTACGATCCGATCACCGAAGCCCGTTTCCAACGGGTCAAGGCCAAGCTGATCGGCTATGTCCAGCTGCCCGGACGGACGTTGCAAATCTATCCCGAGAGCGACAAAAGCGTGCCGGCGCGCTACGCCCGGGCCTATGCCTGGCACAAGGACGCCTACCTCGACAAGGCAATGGTCGAGGCCGATGCGCTGCTCGCCGGTTCGCCGGACGATCCTTATTTTCTGGAGCTTAAAGGCCAGATCCTGCTCGAATCGGGGCATCCGCAAGAGGCGCTGGCACCCTTGCGCAAGGCCACCGAACTGACCGCCAACCAGCCGCTGATTGCAACCACCTTCGGTCATGCGCTGCTCGCCACCGAAGACCCGGCGCAGCTGCCCGAGGCCGAGCGGGTGCTCAAGGCGGCGGTCGCGCGCGACCGCGAGAACCCGTTCGCCTGGTACGAGCTGGGCGTGATCTACGGTCAGCGCGGCGACATGGCGCGCGCGCGGCTCGCCTCGGCCGAACAGCAGGTGCTCGAGCTCCAGTACGCGCAGGCTTTGAACAGCGCCGAAGCGGCGATGGCGGCGCTGCCCAAGGGCTCGCCCGACTATCTGCGCGCGCAGGATATCGCGATGCAGGCGCGCGCGGCGATTGAACAAAAGAAGAAACACAAGTAGCGCTCGGCGTCATGGCTGATCTGCAACCCCGTTCACCCCTGTTTCTGGCGCTGGCTGGCGGGCTCGCTCTGCTGGTGGGTGCTGGCGGCGGCTGGGCGCTGGGACGGCAGGGCGGCACTGCGCAACCAGCAGATTTCGACGCCCGCGTTCACGACTATATCGTGGCGCACCCCGAAGTACTGGTCGAAGCCGCCGATGCGTTGCGCAGCCAGGGCAGCGACCGCCAGCTCGCCGAGATCGCCGACAAGGTGGTGACGCCTTATCCGGGCGCGGTGCTGGGCAATCCCAACGGCAAGGTCACGCTGGTCGAATTCACCGATTTCGCCTGCACTTACTGCCGCGGCAGCGTTGCCGATGTCGAGGCGCTGATTGCCGCCAATCCGGACCTGCGCGTGGTCGTGCGCGAGCTGCCGATCATTGCTCCGACCAGCCCCGATGCCGCGCGCTGGGGTTTGGCTGCGGCCGAGCAGGGCAAATATCCCGCGTTCCACAAGACGATGTTTGCCGCCGGGCGGACTGACCGCGCAAGTATCGAAGCCGCAGCCCGGGTCGCCGGGCTCGACCTCGATCGTGCCCGCAAGGTGATCGCCGATCCCCGGGTCAATGCCGAGATCGCCAGCAACCTCGAATTCGCGCGCAAGCTGCAGATCAGCGGCACCCCGAGCTGGGTCGCGGGCAAGCGGCTGATCATCGGCGCGGTGGGGCGCGAGCAATTGGCACAGGCCTTGATCGCGGCAAGGGAATCCTAATGCGCTCGCCTTGTGCGGCCAAATTCTGCTAAGTTTGGCTCATGGCCGTCCTGCCCTTCCGTCCGATCCCGTTCTTCGCGAACAAGAACCAGGCGTTCTGGCGGCTGCAGATGGCGGGATGGGGCGGTGCGCTGCTGCTGCGCACGATGTCTGGCCTCGCCAACGCCAAAGAGCTTTCGTTCCTGGTGCTGGTGCTGATCTCGACCGTGACCGGGCTGTCGATCACGCTGATCCTGTCGGTGGTCTACCGCGCGCTGATCAACCGGCGGCCGCTGATCACCTGGGGGGTGACCTCACTGGTGCTGACGCTCGCGGTCGGGCTCTATGCCTTCATCGATGCCTGGGTGAACGCGCTCTATAACGGCGATGGCGGGCTCGATTTCGGGCGGGTAATCGGGCTGTTCTACCTCGACGCGACGCTCCTGCTGGCATGGTCGGCGCTGTATTACATGATCAATTTCTTCCTCCAGATCGAGGAACAGAACGATCAGATGATCCAGCTGGAGAACCAGGCGACAGCGGCCCAGCTGGCCATGCTGCGCTACCAGCTCAACCCGCATTTCCTGTTCAACACATTGAATTCGATCTCGACGCTGGTGCTTCTGAAGCAAACCGAGCCTGCCAATGCGATGCTCAGCCGGCTGTCCAGCTTCCTGCGGTATACCCTGGTCAACGAGCCCACCGGCCGGGTAACCGTGGCGCAGGAGGTTGAGACGCTCAAGCTGTACCTCGAGATCGAACGGATGCGGTTTGAAGAGCGGCTGCGCACGCGCTTCAGGATCGATCCGGAGACCGAACGCGCCTTGCTCCCCTCGCTGTTGCTCCAGCCGCTGGTTGAAAATGCGATCAAATATGCCGTTGGCCCGCAGGAATCGGGTGCCGAAATCACCATTTCAACACAGCTCGTCGGCCAGAACCTTCGCATCACCGTCTCCGATACCGGTCCGGGATTGCAATCGGGCGCTGCCTCCAACAGGTTGAGCGGCGTGACATTCGACGGCGGCGAGCCCGTTTCCACGGGCGTGGGACTGGCAAACATCCGCGATCGGCTTGGCCAAGCTTATGGTGAGCAGCATCGGTTCGAGACGATGGAGCCCCCCGAAGGCGGATTTACCGTGCTGATCGAACTTCCCTTCGAACGCCGCGAACAACAGGGCGCCGCCCTGGAACCCGCCAAGCGTCCGGCGCTGGCGGGCTGATTTTTTAGGATAAGAACACATGACCATTCGCACGATCCTCGTCGACGATGAGAAACTGGCGATCCAGGGCCTGACCTTGCGGCTCGAAAAATTCCCCGACGTCGAGATCATCGACACTTGCTCGAACGGGCGCGAGGCGATCCGCAAGATCAAGACCGAGAAGCCCGACCTCGTGTTCCTCGACATCCAGATGCCGGGGTTCGACGGGTTCTCGGTGGTCAAGGGTGTGATGGAGCTCGAGCCGCCGCTGATCGTGTTCGTCACCGCGTACCAGGAACACGCGGTGCGCGCGTTTGAGGCCAATGCGGTCAACTACTTGATGAAGCCGGTCGACGAAGACAAGCTGGCCGACACGATGGAGCGGGTGCGCACGCGCCTCGCTGAAAAGGGCGCGGCGGGCGAGGCCGAGAAGCTCAAGCACGTGCTCGCCGAAGTCGCGCCCGACGCGATGGACGCGGTGTCTGACGAACCCGATCACGCCGCGCGCTATGAGAAGCTGATCAACATCAAGGATCGCGGCCAGATCTTCCGGGTCGACGTCGATTCGATCGAACGGATCGAAGCAGCGGGCGATTACATGTGCATCTACACTGCCGATAACTCGCTGATCCTGCGTGAGACGATGAAGGACCTCGAACGCCGGCTCGACCCGCGCGTGTTCCAGCGGGTCCACCGCAGCTGGATCGTCAACCTCAACCAGGTCCGCCAGGTCAAGCCGCACACCAACGGCGAATGCTTTCTGGTGCTCGACAGCGGTGCGGATGTGAAGGTCAGCCGCTCCTACCGCGACGTGGTCGCGCGCTTCGTGCACTGATCAGCCGCAATGGGGGCCAGTAACACAGAAGAATGGGCACTGGCGGGGTTCAACCTCGCAGCGTTTGTCAGGGCGACACTCGACGAAGACCTTGGCGTGGGCCTGCCCGGCGGCGGGCATGATGTTACCAGCGCGAGCGTGATCCCGGCGGATATGCGCTTTGCCGGGGTGATGGACAGCCGCGATGCGATTACCGTTGCGGGATTGCCGATTGCGGCGGCGTTCTTCCAGACGCTCGATCCGGACATGGAAATCGAAGTGCTGGTGGGCGAGGGCGTACAGGTCGGCCCCGGTACCGACTTGATGCGGATCGAAGGCAATGCCCGCGCGATGCTCACCGCCGAACGCTCCGCGCTTAATACGGTCCAGCATCTGTCGGGTATCGCCACGCTAACCCGCTCTTACGTGGACGCCATGGGGGGTAAAGCAACCCTGCTCGATACCCGCAAGACCATCCCCGGCCTGCGCCACCTCGAGAAATACGCGACCCGGATGGGCGGCGCACAGAACCACCGGATGGGGCTGTGGGACGCGGCCATGATCAAGGACAACCATGTGCTGGTCGCGGGCGGGGTCGCCGAAGCCGTGCGCCGCGCGCGCGATGCCGGAGTCGCCAGCGTGATCTGCGAGGTCGACCGGATCGACCAGATCGAAGCGGCATTGAGCGCCGGGGCGAGCCATATCCTGCTCGACAACATGGGCCTCGAGGAGCTGCGTACCGCCGTTGCCCTGATCTCAGGACGCGTCCCGAGCGAGGCCTCGGGCGGGGTCCGGCTCGATACTATCGCTGCAATTGCCGCGAGCGGAGTAACCTACGTGTCGGTCGGCCGCCTGACCCAGAGCGCCCCCGCCGCTGACATCGGACTGGATTTTACACCGCTATGAAAGGCTTCGTGTTTGTCCTCGCGGCGCTGTTGCCCGCCCCCGCGCTGGCCCAGGCCTATCAGTGCCGCGCGCCGCAGAACGTCAGCCTCCCGCCGGCAATCCAGCCCGATGGGCCAAGCTATCGGGCCAAGGTCACCGGCTATACCCTCGCGGTAAGCTGGTCGCCCGAGTTTTGCCGGGGCAAGGCGGCGCGCGATCCGGACAATTACCAGTGCAACGGCCAGATCGGGCGGTTCGGCTTCGTGCTCCACGGCCTGTGGCCCGAAAGCGGCAGCGGCAAGAGCCCGCAATGGTGCGCCATGACCCCGCGCCCGAGCGTGCAGGACCTCTCCGCCAACCTGTGCATGACCCCGGTGCCGTGGCTGCTCGAACACGAATGGGCCAAGCATGGTAGCTGCATGGCCGCGACCCCGGCGGCCTATTTCAAAGTCAGCAACATCCTGTGGCAATCGCTCCACCTGCCCGACGCAGACCGCCTGTCGAAACAACCGAATCTGACTGCGGGCGATCTGCGCCAGGCCTTCGCCGCGCAGAACCCCGGGTGGCCAGTGGGAGCAATCGGCCTGTCGCTCGGCAATGGCGGGTGGCTGCGCGAAATGCACTTGTGCTATTCGGCCAAATTCATGCCCACCGCTTGCGACAAGCGCGGGTTCGGCCCGAAAGACAATGTACCGCTCAAGATCTGGCGCGGGTTCTGATTTTCCTACACGCACGGCCCCTGCTAGCCTTGCCCCCGCTCTTTGATTTCGTTAGGTTTCGGCCCCAAGGCGACACATGCGGGGGTAAGGTGACACTTATCCCAGGACAGTGTCCAGTGTGTCCAGTCGCGCCTAGCGGAGCGCGGCGAAGAAGGCCCTGAGCAGTCCGCTAGCCTCGTCCTCGCCCATCCCCGAATAGACCTCGGGGCGGTGCAGGCACTGGTCCTGTTCGAACACCCGCGCGCCATGTTCGACCGCGCCGCCCTTGGGGTCGGCGGCGGCGTAGTAAAGCCGGGCAATCCGGGCATGGGCAATCGCGCCTGCGCACATTGCGCAGGGTTCAAGCGTGACCCACAGCTCGCAGCCCTCGAGCCGGTCATTGCCGAGCGCCTGCGCAGCGGCGCGAATCGCCAGCACCTCGGCGTGCGCGGTGGGATCGTTCAGCCTGCGCGGAGCATTGTGGGCGGCGGCGATGACCACGCCGTCCTTGATCACCACTGCCCCGATCGGCACCTCGCCAGCCTGCGCTGCGGCTTGCGCCTGCGCCAATGCGGCTGCCATATGCGGGGGGAGCGGCCAACGGCTCATTTGCGGCGGATTGGCGGGAATACCTTGACCCCGCAAGGGTGAATCGCTATGCGCGCGCCTTCTCACCGAGCAACGGTAACGATTTTCAAGCGAGTTTAGCCATGTCCCGTATTTGCGAACTGACCGGCAAGGGCCGTCAAACCGGCCACAACGTCAGCCACGCCAACAACAAGACCAAGCGCGTGTTCCTGCCCAACTTGCAGAACGTCACGCTGATGTCCGAAGGCCTCGACCGGAGCTTCAAGTTCCGCGTTTCGACCAACGGTCTGCGGTCGGTCGAGCATGTCGGCGGGCTGGATAACTGGCTGCTCAAGACCGCAGACGAAAAGCTTTCGGTCACCGCGGTCAAGGTCAAGCGCGAGCTCAAGAAGCTGCAGGCCGCCTAAGCGC
>JARXKR010000062.1 GCA_030271565.1 Pseudomonadota bacterium | reverse complement strand
CGACCACCGCGGCGTGAAGCTGGTTTTCATCGCGCATCGGCGCGGTGCAGCCTTCGAGGTAGCTGACATAGCTGCCTTTTTCGGCGACGATCAGCGTCCGTTCGAACTGCCCGGTGTTTTCGGCATTGATCCGGAAATAGGTCGAAAGCTCCATCGGGCAGCGCACGCCTTCGGGAATGTATACAAAGGTCCCGTCGGAAAAGACCGCGCAGTTCAATGCGGCGAAGAAGTTGTCATGCATCGGCACAACCTTGCCCAGCCACTTCTTCACCAGCTCGGGATATTCGCGCACTGCCTCCGAAATCGACAGGAAGATCACCCCGGCGCGCTTCAGTTCCGCACGGAAGGTGGTGGCGACCGAGACCGAATCGAACACCGCATCGACCGCAACCTTGCGGGCGCCCTCAACCCCGGCGAGCACCTTCTGCTCCTCCAGCGGAATGCCAAGCTTTTCGTAGATCCGCAGAATCTCGGGATCGACCTCATCGAGGCTGCCGAGCTTGGGCTTGGCGCGCGGCGCGGCGTAGTAATAGGCGTCCTGGTAATCGATCGGCGCAATGTTGAGCTTGGCCCAGTCGGGCATCGGCATGGTCAGCCAGTGGCGAAACGCCTTGAGCCGCGCATCGAGCATCCATTCGGGCTCGTTCTTCTTGGCCGAAATGAACCGGACGGTGTCTTCGTTGAGCCCCTTGGGCGCGAAATCGGTCTCGATCTCGGCTGACCAGCCGTGCTCATAATCGGCAACCTTGGCCGCAGCATCGTGCGCGGCCTGGTCTTTGAGGGCGGTGGCTTCGCTCATGCGCCTTGCCCTGCCAGCCGGGTCAGCGGGACATCGGCCAAGGCCCCGCGCATCGCAGCGTTGACCACGCCCCAGTGCGGGCGGACGGTGCAGGCGCCTTCGAGGCCGCAGTCGTGCTTGCCCTTGTCGACGCATGAAGTCAGCGCGATCGGGCCTTCGACCGCTTCGACAATGTCAGCCAGACTGATCGCCGCGGCCGGGCGTGCCAGTTTCAAACCTCCGCCCGCGCCCCGCGCCGAGCGCAGCAAGCCCGCTGCTGTAAGCAGGCTGACGACCTTCTGCACGGTAGGCACTGGCAGTCCGGTTTCCTGCGCCAATTGCGCCGCCGAAACGCGCACCATGCCGCAATGGCGCGCGGCGGCGCTCATTGTGACGACGGCATAGTCGGCCATGCTCGACAGGCGCATTGCTGCATATCCTAAATCAGACTGATTCGTTCTGGTTTGCAGATAAGCACACACACCCGGTTTGACAATGGCCGAACTGCGCCGTCTTCCATGGCAAATAGCCAAAAAAAAGCGACCTTCGGGCAAATGCCGAAAGCCGCTTTGTAAGTTAAGAGCCCGTAGCCAAAGCTGCGGGTCCTTCGGGTCGCATGAGTGGGATAGGCGGTAATCCGCGATTCGAATTGTATGGATGCGTCAGTTTTACCGCCACAGTTGGCTCGATTCCGGACAATTCCCGATAGGGCGGGTCGTTTTGAGAAGAAACGGGCGCGAATCGACAGATTCGTGCGCTGCTGCCATAGCCGCGCGATGCTCTACTCGTTGCTTCGTCCCGCCCTGTTCATGCTCGATGCGGAACGGGCGCACCACCTTTCGCTTGCCGGGCTGAAGCTCTCGCCATTTGCAG
This sequence comes from Pseudomonadota bacterium, assembly GCA_030271565.1. Classification (GTDB taxonomy): domain Bacteria; phylum Pseudomonadota; class Alphaproteobacteria; order Sphingomonadales; family Sphingomonadaceae; genus Novosphingobium. Next base: position 10,409 of record JARXKR010000062.1, on the reverse strand, counting down.
CACCGGCGAAAACTGGTGGCGCGCTCAGCACCGAGGTTGCGGGGCTGCACTTTCCCAATCCGCTCGGCATGGCGGCGGGTTACGACAAGGACGGCGAAGTGCCCGACGCGCTCCTCGGGCTGGGGTTTGGCTACGTCGAAGTCGGCTCGATTACCCCGCTCCCGCAGGTAGGCAACCCGCGTCCCCGGCTGTTCCGGCTGGCAGAGGACCGCGCTGTGATCAACCGCATGGGGTTCAACAACCACGGCGCCGAGGCGGCAGTGGCGCGGCTGGCGGCGCGGCTGGGGCGGCCCGGAGTGGTCGGGATAAATCTTGGTGCCAACAAGGACTCGCCCGACCGGATTGGCGACTATGCGACGATGGCGCAGCTGATGGCCCCGCTCGCGAGCTATCTGGCGGTCAATGTCTCGAGCCCCAATACCCCCGGGCTGCGCGCCTTGCAGGACGAAGGTGCGCTTTCGGCACTGCTTGATGCGGTTCTCGAAGCGCGCGGCAGCGGCGGGCCGTCGGTGTTCCTCAAGGTCGCCCCCGATCTCGAACCTGCCGACATCGACGCAATTGCCCGGATCGCGCTCGAAAAACAGCTTGGCGCGCTGATCGTTTCAAATACCACCATATCGCGCCCGCCGCTGAAATCACGCCATGCCGGCGAAGCCGGCGGTCTATCGGGAGCGCCGCTGCGAGAGCTCGCTCAACAGCGACTGCGCGACTTCCGCAAGGCCACCGGCGGGGCGATGCCCTTGATCGGGGTGGGCGGAATCGCCAGCGCGGAAGATTCTTGGGCCCGAATCCGCGCCGGGGCGAGCCTGGTCCAGCTCTATTCGGCGATGGTTTACGAAGGACCCGGGATCGCCCGCACCATCGTGCGCGGGCTTGAAGCACTGATGGCGCGCGATGGATTTGCCAGCATTGCCGAAGCGGTGGGAACCGAATAGCAAGCGCAGATGCTCAACCGTAACCTAGCGCTCCTGCTCGCCCCGCTGGCCTTGGCCAGCTGCACCGCCGCCACCCAGACCGCCTCCGCGCCGCCGCCAACCACGCAGCTATTCGCCAAGGGCATGGTCAGCGCGGCTGATCCGCGCGCGGCCGGGGCCGGGACCGCGATCCTCCAGCAGGGCGGCAGCGCCACAGATGCGGCGATCGCGACCATGCTCGCGCTGACCGTGGTCGAGCCGCAAAGCTCGGGCATCGGCGGCGGCGGGCTTTACGTAACCACCAATGCGCGCGGCGAGGTCGATACCATCGATGGCCGCGAGAAGGCCCCGATGGCAGCGGGACCCAAATGGTTCTTCAAGGACGGCAAGGTGATGAACTTTGCCGATGCAGTCCCCGGCGGCACCAGCGTCGGGGTGCCCGGCAATATAGCCTTGGCGGCCAAAGCCCATGCACTTCACGGCAAACTGCCGTGGGCAGCGCTGTTCGCCCCGGCGATCAAGCTCGCAAAAAACGGTTTCGCGATCACGCCGCGCTTCTACGGCGCGCTCAAATCGAGCAATGCGACCGGGGCCTTTACCCCCGAAGGCCGCGCGCTTTATTATGGAGCGGACGGCCTGCCGCTGCCGGTCGGCACCGTGGTCAGAAACCCAGCGCTCGCTGCAACGCTCGAAATGATCGCGCGGCAGGGCGCCAAATCGTTTTACAGCGGCGGCAACGCCCGGGCGATTGTTGCGCGAGTGACAACTGCGCCGCGCAATCCCGAACCAATGACCGAGGCTGATGTTGACGCCTATCAGGCCAAGGACCGCGCCCCGGTCTGCGCCGCCTATCGCCAGTTCCGGATCTGCGGGATGGGTCCGCCAAGCTCGGGCGCGACCACGGTGCTCGCGACGCTGGGCCAGCTCGAACGATTCGACCTGCACGCGCTCGGTCAGGGTTCGCCCACCGCGTGGCACCTGATCGCCGAAAGCGAGCGGCTCGCCTACGCCGACCGCGGGCGTTATTCGGCCGATGCCGATTTCGTCGCAGTGCCGGTCGCCGGGATGATCGACCGGGCCTATCTCGCCAGGCGCTCTGCGCTGATCGATCCCACCAGGACGATGCCAAGCGTCAGTGCGGGTACGCCGCCAGGAGCCGAAGGGCTGAGCCGCGCCGATGCCCCGCTCGCCGAGGAATACGGCACCTCGCACATCGCGGTCGTCGACCGGCAAGGTAATGCAGTGACCTATACCTCGACCATTGAGAGCCCGTTTGGTTCGGGGCTGATGGTCGGCGGCTACTTCCTCAACAACGAGCTCACCGATTTCGACATGCAACCCGAGATTGCCGGGCGGATGGTCTCCAATCGGGTCGAGGGCGGAAAGCGCCCGCGCAGTTCTATGTCGCCGACGCTGGTGTTCGGGCCTGACGGCAGGTTGGTGCTGGTGGTCGGCGCGGCTGGCGGGGCAACGATCCCGGCACAGGTCATCCGCGCGGTAATCGGCGTGCTCGACTGGAACCTGAGCGCGCAGCAGGCGCTGGCGCTGCCGGTAATCTTCGCGCCGGGGATCGACACGGTGTTCGTCGAGCAGGGCAGCAGCCTCGAGCCGATGATCCCGGCATTGAAGGCGCTTGGCCATGCCGACGTCCAGCCGCGCGGACTACCGCTCAAGGGCAATGCGATCCAAATTTCGGGCGACACCTTGCTCGGCGGGGCAGACCCGCGCAGCGAAGGTGCCGCGCTGAGCGAGTAGCGCTTGCCGCCTTTGCCGCGTCGCCTTAGGCTGGCCCGGGGCAAGGATGCAGTGCAAAAGGGGCGTGGCGCGTGACGGATATTTCTGATCTCAGGGTCACGAACAATGTGGTCGAGCTGTTCCTGCGCCGGGCCGACGCCCGCGGCACCGATCCGTTCCTGTGGGCCAAGTTGGGCGGCAAGTGGCAGCCACTGAGCTGGTCCGAGGTTGCGGCGCAGGTCTGCACCTTGGCGCAGGCGCTCGTGGCGCTGGGCCTCAACAAGGGTGACCGGGTGCTGCTGGTCTCGGAAAACCGGCCTGAGTGGTTCATCGCCGATTTCGCGATCATGGCGGCGGGCTGCATTACGGTGCCGGCTTACGTCACCAATACCGAGCGCGATCACCTCCACGTGCTCGACAATTCGGGCGCAGCGGCGGTGATCGTCGCCAACGACAAGCTCGCCAAGCCGCTGCTCCAGGCCGTAATCCGCGCCGGCAGCGTGCGCCACGTGATCGGGATCGAACCGCTGCGGATCGCGCAGGCCAGCAATTTCGAATACCATGAATGGGCGGGCTTGATTGCGGATGATGGCGCTGCGGCGCGCAAGGCGGTTGAGGCCCGCATCGCAGGAATCGCGCGGCAAGATACTGCCTGCATTATTTACACCAGCGGCACCGGCGGGAGCCCGCGCGGCGTGCTCCAGCACCACGGCGCGTTGCTGTGCAATGTGGACGGCGCGGCGCGGATCCTGGCTGAGGATTTCGGCATCGGCACGGACGAGGCGTTCCTTTCGTTCCTGCCGCTCAGTCACGCTTACGAGCACACCGGTGGGCAGATGTTGCCGATCGGGGTCGGCGCGCAGATCTATTATTCCGAAGGGCTCGAAAAGCTCGCTTCGAACATCGAGGAAGTGCGCCCGACGATCATGGTGGTGGTGCCGCGGCTGTTCGAAGTGCTGCGCGCGCGGATCATCAAGCAGATCGAAAAGCAGGGCAAGCTTCCCAATTACCTGATGGACCGCGCGCTGGCGATCGGTGCGCTCAAGGCAACCGGTAAACGCCGCCTGCGCGACAAACCGATCGAGCTGGTGATCGACAAGGCACTGCGGCCCAAGATCCGCGCCAAGTTCGGCGGGCGGCTCAAGGCAATGGTCTCGGGCGGGGCGCCGCTCAATCCCGAGATCGGGGTGTTTTTCGACGCGATGGGGCTGACTATGCTGCAAGGTTACGGCCAGACCGAAGCAGGGCCGGTGATCGCCTGCAATCGGCCCCGGGCCGGGATCAAGATGGACACGGTTGGCCCACCGATGGACGGGGTTGAGCTGAAGATTGCCGAGGACGGCGAAATCCTCGTGCGGGGCGAACTGGTGATGCATGGATATTGGCAGAACCCGGATGAGACCGCCAAGGCGCTCAAGGATGGCTGGCTACACACTGGCGATATCGGTCACCTCGATGAGGCTGGCCGCCTGATGATCACCGACCGCAAGAAGGACATGATCATCAACGACAAGGGCGACAATGTCTCGCCGCAGAAGATCGAGGGCATGCTTACCCTGCAAAACGAAATTGCCCAGGCAATGGTCTATGGCGATCGCCGCCCGCACATCGTCGGGCTGATCGTGCCCGATGCCGAATGGGCGCTGGAATGGGCGCGCGCCAATGACGAGAAGTTCGACCTCAAGGCGCTGCAAGGCCTGCCCGCGTTCCGCAGTGCGGTGCGCAGCGGGGTCGACTTGGTCAACCAGGACCTCTCGGTGATCGAAAAAGTCCGCCAGTTTGCCTTCGCCGATGAGGCCTTCACGATCGAGAACGAGGAAATGACCCCCAGCCTAAAGATCCGCCGCCACAAGCTTAAGGACCGCTACGGCAAGCGGCTCGACGGCCTCTACAAGGCGTGACGTTTGGCACGAGCGGGCCGATACTGACGGGGATCAAGGTCGTCGATCTGACCAGCGTGGTGTTCGGGCCCTATTGCACGCAGATTCTCGCCGACCTCGGCGCCGATGTGATCAAGGTCGAAGCACCGGGAATCGGCGATGCCTTCCGCTGGTCGGGCAAGGCCCCGGCCTCGCCCAACATGGCCCCCGGGTTCATGGCGCTCAATCGCGGCAAACGCTCGATCGCGCTCGATCTCAAGGCGGCAGGTGACCTTGCCGTACTGCGCGCGCTTCTCGCCGAGGCCGACCTGTTCGTGGTCAACGTACGCGGCAAGGCGCTCGAACGGCTCGGCCTCGATTACGCTTCACTGAGCGCGGCGCATCCGCAGCTGATCTACGTCCATTGCGTCGGGTTCGGGCAGGATGGCCCCTATGCCGACTTGCAAGCTTACGATGACGTTATCCAGGCAGTAACCGGAACCGCGACGCTGCTGCCCCGGGTCGATGGCGATCCGCGCCCGCGCTACCTGCCCTCACTGATCGCCGACAAGGTCGCCGGACTGCACGCGGCTTATGCCGCGCTGGCAGCGCTGTTTCACCGTGAGCGCTGCGGTACCGGGCAACTGGTCGAAGTGCCCATGTTCGAGGCTTTCACCAGCTTCATGATGCTCGAGCACCTTGGCGGGCAAACCTTCGATCCGCCCACCGGACCTGTCGGCTATGCCCGCCAGATTGACCCGGTGCGTCAGCCGTTTCCCACCGCCGACGGCTATATCAGTATCGTGATGTACAATTTCGATGCGTGGGACCGGATTTTCGCGGTGCTGGGCGATCCAGACTTCAGCGCGCAGGAACGGTTTGCGGACGCGGCCGGTCGCGTGCGCCACCAGACCGAACTCTATGAGCATCTGGCTGCGCTGACCCCACGATTGACCACCGCGGAATTGCTGCGGCGCTGCCGCGAGCAACAGCTCCCGGCGCAAGCAGTGCGCGATCTCAGCGAGGTGATCGATGACCCTCACCTCGCCGCGACCGGCTTTTTCACGCGGCGGGTCCATCCCAGCGAAGGCCCCTATTTCGAACAGGCCGCGCCGGTGAAGTTTGGCGCTTCCCTGCCGGTCGAAGCGATCATGCCGCCGCGATTAGGCGCGGACGGCGAGGCGATCCGCGCCGAACTCGCCGCGCGCGGCAAGCCGGGCTGAGCGAACGCGGGACACAAAAAAGCCGGGCACGGCGATGGTCCACATCCGCCGGCCCGGCCCTTTTGGCAGTTGCCTGCTGATTACATCTTCGCGCTCGAAGCGTCTTCCGCACCATCGCTGGCGGCGGTGGTCGCGTCGACGACGGTCGTGGTCGAGGTTTCGGCAACGACCGGAGCTTCTTCGGCCTTCTTGCCGCAAGCCGAGACGGACAGCGAAGCGGCGGCGAGGGCTGCGAACAGAACGATTTTCTTCATGTGGTGATCCCCTTAAGTGAAACGATTGCTTAAACTGATGCTGCGCCAACAGCGCGGCGCGCGAATGTCTGCACGGTCGCGCCGCCGCCGTCTATTTGAAATATTGTGCAGACGACTAGTTCAAGGATAACGCTCGATTTTTTCTGACTCTCACGGTGTGATTTCGTGCCCTTTGCGCGAAAACGAGCACCCGGGCGACCTTCGCCAGCAGGCGGTATGCGCGGACGAAGGGCTGGTAATGCGCGCGGCAGACTTGCTGGCCTACCGCGTCTGACAGGGCTCAAGCAGCTTCTTTCGCCACCCATTCGGGATAAAAACTCGGTTCGCGCGCGGACCAGCCCGGCGCGGTTGCGGCGGCTTCGCTGATCGATTGCAGCAGGTGCTTGCGCCGCTCGGGGCGAATCTGCGGCAGCGCCGCCGCAGCGCAAAACGCCGAGGGCAAGAACGGCCGCACTTCGGCGCCGAGAAGGCGTTCGTAAAGGAACCGGAACGAGGAAAAGCAAGTCAGCCGGTCCTGGGCGAGATCGAACGCGGCGATCCGCAGCAGTTTGCCCATATAAGCCTCGATCGCGTCGAACCCGGTATCAGCCGGAACCGATCCGCGCAGCCCCTTGAGCTCCTGGTAGATGACGTACTGGCTGCGGATCGAAGCGCTTTCGACCGCGTCGCGCGCCCACAGCTTGAACGCGTCCTGCCGCCCCAACCCGATATCGAGGCTGCGCTTGATGTAGCGCTGCTCGGCTGGAGTGAAACCAGCGAATTCGCGCAGCTCGGCGATGGTCAGCGATGCGGTGCCGGTATTGGCCATGATATGCCCCCAGTTGGATTGAGGGCACTTCACCTGAATATGGTTATGATCTCGTTAACCACGATGGCTAAATCAGTCCTGCTAGCGGGCTAGATGGATCTGCGTACTTGCGGGTTGCCATCCGGCCCGAGAGATAGGCATGCCGGCCGGCCTCGACCGCCAACTTCATCGCCAAGGCCATCCGAATGGGGTCTTTCGCTTCGGCGATAGCGGTGTTCATCAGCACCCCGTCACAGCCGAGCTCCATCGCCACCGCGGCATCGCTGGCGGTGCCGACCCCGGCATCGACCAGCACCGGGACGCTCGCACCTTCGACAATCAGGCGGATCGTCACCCGGTTCTGGATGCCCAGCCCCGAGCCGATCGGCGCACCCAGCGGCATCACCGCCACCGCCCCCGCGCTTTCCAACTGCTTGGTTCCAATCGGATCGTCGACGCAGTAAACCATCGGCAGAAAGCCTTCGCGTGCCAGCACCTCTGTTGCCTTCAGCGTTTCGCGCATGTCAGGGTAAAGTGTGCGCGCTTCCCCCAATACTTCCAATTTGACCAGATCCCAGCCGCCTGCCTCGCGGGCCAGCCGTAAGGTGCGGATTGCATCGTCGGCGGTGAAGCAGCCCGCGGTGTTGGGCAGGTAGGTCACCTTTTTGGGGTCGATAAAGTCGGTCAGCATCGGCGCTTTGGGATCGCTGATGTTGACCCGCCGCACTGCCACGGTGACGATCTCCGCTCCCGATGCTTCGAGCGCAGCGGCATTCTCGGCGAAGTCCTTGTACTTGCCGGTGCCGACGATCAGCCGCGAGGTGAAAGTGCGGCCGGCAATGCTCCAGGTATCAAGCTTATTGTTTGCTCCGCTGGCCGCGACCGTTTCCTGGCCGCCGCCAACGAAATGCACGATCTCCAAGACATCGTTATCCGCCAAAGCGGCATTGTTGAGGGCCGAACGCGGCACAATCTCGCCGTTGCACTCAACCGCAACTTTGGCCGGATCGAGTTCGAGGCTGCGCACGAGATCGGCGATCGAGCCTGAGGGAGCGCGGCGCGATTCGCCGTTGACGGTAATGGAAAGTGCGGTGCTCATGCCCCGCAGATAGCGATCAGAACCCGTGGCGCAAGTTGCGCAGGTGCGCCCAGGCGAGAAGGGTCACACCAAGGATCGTCAACACTGCTTCGGCGCTGCCGTGCCCGACGAACAGCGCGAAGGCCATCAGGCCGACCCCGCACGCGCCGACCTGCAAGGGTACCGGATCGCCATGGCGGATGACGCCCAGCACCAGGGTGACCGAACCGACAGCGATTGCCAGCGCCAGTCCGACCCGGTGAATTTCGGGATTGAGCAGCACCCCGCCGCCGAGGCCCAGACCGACGACCAACAGCAAGCCGGCCAGACAGTGCAGCGCACAAAGCCCTGATAGGATCACGCCGACCCGGTCAAGCCGGCCGCGAATCGAGAGGTATGCCTGTCGCATCAAGGCGCCCCTCTATGTGATGGTGTAACATCTAGCAAGGGGCGGGCGTTCGAATTCACCGCAGCAGGCTTGCGCTTTGCCGCGCTGCGCAGCACAGCGCGCGCCATGCGAATCGCTCCCCACGGTCAGCTGGCCGCCCGGCCTATCGCTCTCGCGCGGTGGCTTTGGGCCGTGGCTGCGCTGGTGGTGACGATGGTGGTGGTCGGCGGGATTACCCGGCTCACCGAATCGGGCTTGTCGATTACCGAATGGCAGCCGATCAGCGGGGCCCTGCCGCCGCTTACCCAGGCCCAGTGGGAGACACAGTTCGCGGCGTATCAGCAGATCCCGCAATATACCGAGGTCAACGGCCCGGCCGGGATGACGCTGGAAGCCTACAAGCACATCTTCTTCTGGGAATGGTTCCACCGCCTACTCGGGCGCTTGGTCGGACTGGCCTATGGCTTGCCGCTGGTCTGGTTCTGGCTGCGCGGTTCGATGCCGCAGGGCTTTCACCGGCGCTTGCTGGCGCTGCTCGCGCTCGGCGGATTGCAGGGCGTGGTCGGGTGGTGGATGGTCTCTTCGGGGCTGACCCACGACGTCAAGGTTAGCCATTTGCGGCTGGCGACGCACTTGTCGCTGGCGCTGACCACGCTGGCCGTGCTGGTGTGGACTGCGCTTGACCTGCGGGCGCATGCGCGCGGCGAAGGCAAAGCGCGGCTGACCGGGCTAGGGGCACTGGCGCTGGGCGCGCTGGCGCTGCAACTTGTTTATGGCGCTTTACTCGCGGGGCTGCGCGGTGGACCGGTAGCGGGCGGGGGCTGGTTCAACTGGCAAGCTTGGCCGCTGATGCAGGGCAACCTTGTCCCCGCCGGGATCGATTGGTCGGGGGGGGCACTGCACGCCCTGTTCTACGATCCTTTCCTCATCCATTTCGTGCACCGTTGGTGGGCCTGGGTCGTGGTCGCGGTGCTGGTTGGGTTGGCGCGCCGATTGCGCAGCACCCATCGCGCGGCCTCGGTGGCGCTGCACAGCGCATTCGGGACGCAGGTGCTGCTGGGCATTGCCACGGTAATGAGCGGAGTAACGCTGTGGATCGCGGCGCTGCATCAGCTGACCGGCGCATTGCTGTTGGTGGCGGCAACCTGGTGTGCGCACTTGCTGGGCCGCCGCAAATCGCACTGACGCGCCGCGTTGCGACCGGTCGGCTAATGGTTTCTCACTGATGAATGGATAATTGATCATTACCCCGCTCAGGAGAAATACTTGACGAATGCGCAGCGTCCTGCGCCAATATAGGGGTTCCGCTGTGCGTGTTGGGATTGAGTCCGGCGCGCAGCCACTGCGGAGGGGACAGATATCTTGAGCGTTTGCGGTTTCATTGTGCGGGAACGCTTCTCCGGCAACCGGTCTTGCGCGGTGCGCGGGTGAGGACCTCCGTGCTCCTGCTCGCCGGGGTTGCGGCTTTGGCGCCGGTGGCCTCGGCACAGTGGCAATTTGCCGCAATGGCCCAGGCCCCGCGGTCGTTTTCGCCGCCGACCTCACCAATGGTGCTGAGCCGCACGGTCATCCGCGAACTGGCTGACGGCAAGCAGATCGTGGTCAAACGCAGCTTCCGCGTCCAGTTCGTGCCTTCGGCCGATGGTTTCATGCTGACCGGCACGCCGATCGCGGTCAGCGTCGATGTGCCGCCGGTGCTGGCGCAACTGGGCGAACTCGAACGGCGCCGCAGCGACGCGGGACCGTTCCCGATCATGATCGACAATCGGGGGCTGATTCACAACGCGATGGACGGCGGGATTGCCGATCCGGCATCGCGTCAGGAAATGAAGCAGGCGGCAACGGGATTGGTCCAAGGCACTGCGCTACCGGCTGAGACCAAGCGCGGCGCTGTCCAAGTGCTTGGCACGATGGCCGCCGATCCGCGAAGTTCGCCATGGCCCACCGACCTGTTTGTCGCGCACGACGGCGAACGGCGCCAACATCGCAGCCTCACTTTGGGCGACGGGATGGCGGGCGAGATCGAGGTTTTGCTCAAGGTCGACAAATGGCTGCCGTGCGGCATGCCAGCTTTGTTCGAGCGCATCATCACTACCGATCTTGCTGGAACCCGGCGGGTGTCGCGCGAGGTCTGGAGTCTGGAGTCGATTGCCGGCGCTTGATCGCCCCAAA
>JARXKR010000061.1:6947-12416 GCA_030271565.1 Pseudomonadota bacterium | reverse complement strand
CCATCATCGGCACCACGCCGCTGGTCGAAAGCGTGATCCGGCGGCGCGACAGGCCAAGCCCGTCGCCGTCCATAACCAACTTGAGCGCATCGCGGACGTTGTCGAAATTATACAGCGGCTCGCCCATGCCCATCATCACGATGTTGGTCAGCAGGCGGCCGTCGGCGGTGTAGCCGCCACCGTCATCGTCATCATCATCGTCCTGCTCCCCCGCGAAGGCGGGGGCCTCAGGCAAGGTTGCGCTGTGCTGCCTGAGGTCCCCGCCTGCGCGGGGATTCACCGAGGAATTCGGCCATTCGCCCAGCGCATCGCGCGCCAGCATGACTTGCCCGACGATCTCGCCCGGGGTCAGGTTGCGGACCAGCCGCATCGTGCCCGTATGGCAGAACCGGCAGTTGAGCGTGCAGCCGACCTGGCTCGAGACGCACAAGGTACCGCGGCTCTCATCCGGGATGAAGACCATCTCGTATTCGTGGTCGTCGGCGGTTTTGAGCAGCCACTTGCGGGTCCCGTCGCTCGAATGCTGTGACAGGACGACCTCGGGCCGCCCGATCACGAAGCGTTCCGCCAGCCACGGGCGCATGTCCTTGGCGATATCGGTCATCGCGGCAAAATCGGTGACGCCGCGGTGGTAGAGCCAATGGAACACCTGCTTGGCGCGCAGCTTGGCCGCTTTGGCATCGAGCCCGGCAGCGGCGAACAGTTCGGCGATGCGGGCCTTGGGCAGCCCGATCAGGTCGACCCGCCCGTCGGCGCGCGCGGTAATGTCGCGCGGGGTGGGGACCGGGTCGATCAGACCCGGGATGCTCATAAGTGCGGTATCGGCCATATGGGCCGCCACATAGGTGCAAATGCGCTGAAAAGCTAGCGCAACCCCGCGCAGGCCCCCTAGCGAAGGCTAGCACAAGCAAGAGTGGCCGCATCCATCGCAGTGGCGGCACCGGTCAGGTCCCAGGTGTTGGAGAACCCGCCGCCCGAGGCATCGCGGGAGCTGACGGTCATCTCTCCGGCGCTGCGCATGCCTGCGACGATTGCCGCATCGCCGCGCTTGTCGCTGGCCCAGGCATCCGCGCCGCCGCCGGTCAGGGCAATGCGCTGGCCGCCTAGCGAGAGCGTGATCGCCGCGTTCGGCTGAAGCTTGCGCGAGAGGCGGAAGTGAACCTGTCCGCGCGCCCCGGCGCGCGGCCACCAGGCGACATCGGCGTAGGGCTGGTACTCGCGTTGCTTGGCCGAAGGCGCGGCCATGGCAATGGCGTAGCAGCGCGGGACCGCGGCGTCGCGAAATGCGCCCCACGCGCCGAACATGCCCAGCGCGTCGCGCGCCAAAGCCGGGCTGGCGGCGAGCAGCAGGACGGCGAAGGCAAGGCGGGCGGCGCGCATCGCCTGCCTTTTGCAGCTATCCACCGCTTTGGAAAGAGGGCCCGCCTTGCGCCGAGTTGGCACCGCGCTATGCTGCCGGAAAAACGGTCGTGTTCGTCATCATCAAACAACCTGGGGGCAGGGCCGTGCAACTACCATTCGATGCAGTACAATTGCGCTTTTTGAAGTCGCTCGCCGAAGCGCTGTTCGACGATTTCGAGGAGATGGCGATTTCGGTCGACGAGGTGGTCGACAACGTCCAGCAATTCTTCGCGATGGTTGGCGGGACCAAGGCGGACGAAGTGAGCTGGTCGCTGCGCATTGCCGAACTGGCGATGGCGCCGTTCTTCCACGAACTGTCGCTCGAACACCGGAAAGACCGCATCCGCAGCCGCATGCAGAACAGCCAGTTCGATGCCTTTCAGGACATGGCAAAGCTGCGCTCGATCCTCTATTTCGGCTATTACGGACACTGGATCGACCCGATCGGCCACCATGCCGAAGACGGCGGGCAGGACGCCAACCGCGACAATCCGGTGCTGAAGCAGATCGGCTTTACCCTGCCCAAATTCCGCACCCGCGGGCCGGGCGAGGTGCCGCTGGAGCGGGTCGAGGGCCGCGAGATCGCGCACGATCACGTGGTGCCCTTCGCGCTCATTCCGCAGGATATCGACATCATCGTGGTCGGTTCGGGCTCGGGCGGGGCGGTTTCGGCGCACAACCTCGCCAAGCGCGGCTACAAGGTGCTGGTGATCGAGGCCGGGCCGTTTTATCCATCCGACCGGATCACGCATGAAGAGCGCCGGATGGTGGCGCGATTGTTCAAACACGGCGCGCTGCAATCGAGCCGTGACAACGATTTCATCGTCTTCCAGGGCCGCAATGTCGGCGGCTCGCCCACCATCAACAACGGCATCTGCCTGCGCATGAAAGGCGACCGGCTGAGCCACCCTGCGGCCCCCGACGTCTTTGCCAAATGGCGCTCGATCGGCGCACAGATCGACGAAGCGCGGTTCATGGAAAGCTACGATACAGTCGAGCGCGAACTGTCGCTGGGCCTCGCCGAACCGCGTTCGGGTAAGACCAACGGCAACCATCTGCTCGATGGCTGGGCAGCCTTTGCCGGCACCTCCGCCGACCCGCACTTTCAGGCGGCGAAGTCGGGCTGGTTCAACAAGAATTTCGGCCCGCCGGGAACCGACGCGGCCTGCGCCTATTGCGGCTATTGCAACACCGGCTGCCCCTATGCCCGCAAGGTCGCAATGGGGCAGAGCTACCTGCCGTGGGCCTGCCACCAATACGGCGCGCGGATCCTCGCCGAGACCAAGGTCGAGCAAATTTTGTGGGCGCGCGGCACCGGCAAGACCCGCCGCGCCGTCGGGGTCAGCGTAACCGATGCCGACGGTGTGCCGCACGTGATCCACGCGAAGAAGGGCGTGGTGGTCGCCGCCGGGGTGATCGCCTCGTCGCTGCTGCTCGAACGCAGCGGGATCGCGGGGACCGGCAACCAGATCTCGCTCAACGTCGCCTCACCGCTGATCGCGCTGATGCCCGAGGGCAAAACCCCGTCGTGGGACGAGGACCAGATGACCTCGGTGGTCGATTGCGGCGAATTCCTGCTCGAAAGCCACTTCCAGCCGCCGCTGTCGATGGCCTCGATGATGCCCGGCTGGTTTGGCGAGATGGACCGGCGGATGCGCAGCTATAACCGCATCTGCTCGGCCGGGATCCTGTTCCCGGCCGACCGGCGCGGCAATCTGGTGGGCGGCAAGCTCGACATGAAATTGACGCTCGATGACATTCACCTGATCCGCCGCGCCTCGGCCACGCTGGCGAACGTGCATTTTGCGGGCGGAGCGCTCGAAGTCTGGCCGGCCTTGCTCAAGGGCCAGACGCTCAAACCCGGCGATGACATCGACGCGTTCTATGCCTCGGCGATCCGCGAAGCCGACGATGTGACCCTGTCGAGCTCGCACCCGCAAGGCGGCAACCCGATCCATGAGGACCCGGGCCTCGGCGTGGTCGATCCGCACTGCCGCCTCCACGGCGCGGACAACGTGCTGGTCACCGATGCCAGCGTCTTCCCCAGCTGCATCCGCGTCAACGCGCAGTTCACGACGATGGCGATGGCGCACTATGCGACGGGTTATGGCGATCCGTTTGCTTAGTTGTTATCAGCCGGTTGCAGGATCGTATTGAGCGGCCTGCGCAGCGCAAACAGAACCGCAGCGCCTGCAAGCGCAATCCCTGCATCCATGGTCCAGAACTGGGCCGGGCTCATCTGGTCATAGTAACTGCCGACCCACCCCGCCATGGTGTGGCCGACGAAAGGACACAGGAACATCGCGCCGAGCATGGTCGAATTGATCTTGTGCGCGGCGGTACGGCTGACCAGCGCGAGCGAGGTCGGCCAGTAATACATCCAGGCGAGGCCCATCGACAGGAACCCTGCGAGCGCCCAGATCAACGGGATCGAGCCGGGTCCGCTCGCGCCGATGCTGCCAACAGCCATGACCAGCGCCGAAAGGCCGACCAGCGCGGTGCCGATTGCGATCTTGCTCAGACTGTGGGGCTCGCGCTGCTTGCGGGCTTGCCTGGCCCACAGCGCCAGCAGCACCGGCGCGGCCAGGATCGAGCCGATCGAATCGAGCGAATTGAACCAGGTGGCCGGCATGGTCCCAAACGGCGTCCCGAGATTGACCTGCTGATCGACCCAGACGACCCCGATTGACCAGATCATCGGATAGGCGATCTCGGCCGGGATCACCAGCAGCACCAGGGCTAACAAGGCCCATACCTGGCGGCGTTCCTCCCCGGTCAGTGGGGTTGCGGAGTGCTGCTGCTGGATCTGCGGCGGGGTCTGGGGCAAGTGGCGCTGCCCGGCGAGGTAGACCGCGAGCGCCACCAGCATCAGCGCAGCGGCAAGCGCGAACCCCGCATGCCAGCCATAGATCGCTGCGATTGTCCCGGCGACCAGCGGGCCGCTCGCAGCGCCAATGTTGATTCCGGTCGAAAAGATCGCGAACCCGCGGTCACGCAGTGACACCGCCGATCGCGGATAGAGCGTGCCGACTTGCGCGGAGATGTTGCCCTTGAGACAGCCCGAACCCAGGATCAGCAGCAGTAGCGCGAACAGGAAGGTGCGGTCGAACGACATCGCCAGATGCCCGGCGCTCATCAAGATCGCTCCGAGCATCACGGTACGCTTCTTGCCAAGCAGCCGGTCGGCAATCCATCCACCCAAGATCGGGGTGAAATAGACCAGTCCCGAGTACCAGCCATAGATCAGCGAAGCGAAGGCCAGGTTGGTCATCGGCCCGCGAAATTCGAACAGGTGGCGCAACATGCCCAGCCCAGCGACGTCTTCGGCATGCCCGGACAGCAGCAACTGCTTGGTCATGTACAGCGTCAGCAGGGCAGTCATTCCGTAGTAGGAAAACCGCTCCCACAGCTCGGTGAAGGCCAGATAATAGAGACCCTTTGGGTGGCCCCAGATGGTGTCGGTCTGATCCTGCGCTGCAGTCGCCATCGGAATACCCCCGCAGGCAGGCTAGGGGGCGTGCCCTGCAATTGAAAGCCAAATTGCTACGGGCTGGGCGGATACCCGATTGCCAGCACTTCCCACACCTTTTCGCCGCCGGGCAGCGCGACTTTGCGCTGATTGCCCACCGCAGCCCCGCGCAAGGCTTTGGCCATCGGCGCGTTCCAGCCGATCAGGCCTTGGCTCGCATCCTGCTCGTCATCACCCACCAAAGTGACGACACGCTGCTCATCGTCCTCATCGGCGATGGTCACTGTCGCGCCGAACCAGGCTTTGCTCCTGTCCTCCTGCCGCGCGGGATCGAGCACCCGGCAGGCCTTCATCCGCCGTGCGAGGTGCGCCAGCTCGCGGTCGATCTCGCGCATCCGCTTGCGCCCGTAGATATAGTCGCCGTTCTCACTCCGGTCGCCGTTGCCCGCGGCCCAGCTGACCACCGCGCAGATCTCGGGGCGCTCGGTCCCGAGCAGGTGATCGTAGCGTGCCCGCAAAGCGGCCATGCCGACGGGGGTGATCGGGGGACCGTTGGTTGTCACTGCGCGGGTCCTTCGAGACGGGCCTTCGCTTCGCTC
>JARXKR010000061.1:0-6847 GCA_030271565.1 Pseudomonadota bacterium | reverse complement strand
GCGACTGAGGAGCCGCGCAGCGGCGTCTCGAAGGCGCGTCTCGAAGGATCACCCCGGATAACGCTTGCCCAGGAAGTGGCTCAGCGGGTTGGCGCCCTTGTAGCTCGCGCGCTGGGGGTTCATCGCTTCATAAACCACCGCGTTCTCAAGCACGCGCTGCACATAATTGCGGGTTTCGGGAATCGGGATCTTCTCGACCCATTCGGTCCAGTCGACCCCGCCCGTGCGCGGATCGCCGTTCAAACGCAGCCACTTGTTCACGTTGCCCGCCCCTGCGTTGTAGGCTGCGACCGCCAAGGGATAGCTCCCGCCGAAATAGTCCATCATCCGCCCGAAATACCCGCCGCCGAGCGTCAGGTTGTACCCCGCGTCGGTGGTCAGCGCTTGCGAATCGTAAGCCAGCCCGAGCTTGCCCGCCTGCTCGCGCGCGGTGCTGGGCATCAGCTGCATCAGCCCGCGCGCCCCGGCGTGGCTGACCGCGTTCATTGCGAACTGGCTTTCCTGACGGCTGATCGCGTGGACCATGGTCCAGTCCGAACCTGCAGTCACCGGGATCAACGGGAATGATATCCGCTGGAAATTACCGAGCCCGTCACCCTGCGCCGATTGGCCGAGGATCACGCCCAGATCGCGGCGGCCCAGTTCGCGCGCCAGATCGGCGACCATAACGTGATCGGCCTCGGTCGCGGCCTGGTCGCTGATCTCGCGGAAGAACCGCACTGCAGTGGGCCAGTCGCTTTCGCGCGCAACTTCGCGCACCGCTTGGGTGATCGGGCGGGCGTTGAACCCGGCACGCTGGTCGGTGGTGGGGACCATGCTCGGCGCGCCGGTGAACGGCGGCAACGGCAATCCCAACCGTTCGAGCGCGAGCATGCCGTAATATTGGTCGGGATATTGCGCGGCGAGCTGGAAGTAGCGCGTCGCCTCCGCTCCGTCGCCGGCCTGCGCGGAAGCGCGCCCGGCCCAGTAGAACCCCTTCGAGCGAGTCTGCGGCGTGCGCGCTGCGGTGCCATAACGGTGGAACAGCGGCGCGGCGCGGCGGCCGTCGCCGAGCGACCACAGCGCCCTGGTCCCGCCCAGCCACATCAGCGAGGTATAGTCGTCGCGGATCGCGAACGACTGGCGGCTGACGTCGGTGCCAGGGGTGAACATGTCGTCACTGCCGGTGGCAATCCGGACCGCCGATCCGGCATCGCTGCTGCGCGCGACACTGAGCAGTTCGGCGACCCATTTACGCGGTTCGCGCGGCAGCACCGTGCTGCGCGGGCGCAGCGCGAGCAGATTTGCGGCGCTGCTGGTCTGGCCGCTGGTACGCAGATAGCGCGAGCGGTTGTAGATATAACCGGGGTCGGCCTGGGCGTCGGGAGCGGCGAGGGCGCCGGGATCCTGCCCCCTGGCCATCGCCAGCCGCGCAGCGAAGGTCGCCCGGCGCGCGGGCGAAGTGTAAACCAGCTCACGGTCGGCCTGCGCGGCAGCTCCGGCCCACAGCAGCGCGTCCATCCGGCTGTCATGATCGTCGAGCGTCAAGGACGGACCGATCCGCGCGAGCAGTGTGGCCTCGGCCACGTCGCTCATCGCGCCGCCGCGCCAGGCGGCCCGCGCCGCTTCTGCTGCCTGCGGCCGGCCCAAAGCATAGAGCGCAATTGCATAGAGCGCGCGGCCGGGGTTGGTCAGCGGCGCGAAACGGTCGAAATAGACGGCGACCTGACGCGCATCGACCGCTTCGCGATCGAGCGCAGCCTCGGCATAGCCGCGCAGCTTGTCTTCCTCGGGCAGCCCGGGATAGGTCAGCAGGAAACTGGAATAGTCGTAGAAAGTGAAGCGGGAATTTGCCGAAAGCAGCTTCCACCGCGCCACGGCCTGCGCCATGTTGCCGGGCGGCAGCGCCTGCAGCGCGGTGCGCGCCTGGTCCCACTGGCGGCCGTCCTCGCCCATGACCTGCTCATCCTGAGCTCGGGCGAGGCCGGGTGTAACAGCCAGTATAACCAGCGCAGAAATGATTGTCGTGCGAACCATGCTGGACATTGTGCGATTCCGCTCCTTATGGCTGGCTGAACAACCCGCCCTATGGGGCAAGCGCAGGGACAAAGGCAATGTTCTCCGGCTCGATCCCGGCTCTGGTTACCCCGTTTAAGGGCGGTGTCATCGATGAAGCGGCGTTTTGCCGGCTGGTCGAATGGCAAATCGCCGAAGGATCGAGCGCGCTCGTCCCCTGCGGCACCACCGGCGAAGCACCGACCCTGACCAGCGAGGAACAGCACCACCTGTTCAAGCTGTGCGTCGATATTGCGGCGGGCCGGGTGCCGGTGATCGCGGGGTGCGGCAGCAACGATACCCAGACCGCGCTGTGGCACATGCAGGTCGCGAAGGAGCTTGGCTGTGACGCCGCGTTGATGGTCGCGCCTTACTACAACCGCCCGAGCCAGGCCGGACTGGTGGCGCATTTCAGCCATCTGGCCGCGGCGGTCGACCTGCCGATGGTGCTCTACAACGTGCCCGGCCGGACCGTGACCGATATCCAGCCCGCGACAGTGATCGAACTGGCGCGGCGGTTCCCCCAGCGGATCGTCGGGATCAAGGACGCCAGCGGTGACATGACCCGGCTGACCGCGCACCGCATGGCGCTGGGGGCCGGTTTCGCGCAGATCTGCGGCAACGACGACATGGCGCTGGCCTATAACGCCGGCGGCGGGACGGGCTGCATCTCGGTCACCGCCAACGTCGCGCCAAAGCTGTGCGCGCAGTTCCAGGCGGCGAGCGCGGCGGGCGACATGCCCCGCGCGCACGAACTCAACGAACGCCTGTTCCCGCTCCACCAGGCGCTGTTCACCGATGCATCCCCCGCGCCGCTCAAGTACGCGCTCGCCCGCGTACATGATTGGCTGAACGAGAATGTCCGGCTGCCCTTGGTGGCGTGCAGCGCCGAGGCCCGCAAGGCTGTCGATGCGGGGTTGGAGCACGCTGGGTTGGTGTGAAAAAATCCTCCCTGTTGCGAAGCAATGGGGAGGTGGCATTCGCAAAGCGAATGACGGAGGGGTCCTTTGCCAAATCACAACTACGCGAAAGCCCGCAAACTCCGCGCTGAAATGTCGCTGCCCGAAGTGTTGTTATGGCAATATCTGCGCAAGCAGCCGATGGGCGTGAAGTTTCGCCGACAACATCCAGTCGGAGAATACGTGATCGATTTTTACAGTCCCGCCGCAAAGGTCGGGATCGAAATTGATGGCATTGCGCATGATATGGGTGAGCGGCCAGAGCGCGATAGGATACGCGACGATTGGCTCCAGCAACGCGGGATAGAAGTTGTACGCGTCCCGGCGAAAGAGGTTCTTAAGTCGGTCGAGCAGGCTGCGCATTCGATCATCTTGTATTGCCTAGATAGGATTTGACCCCTCCGTCACGCGCTTCGCGCGCGCCACCTCCCCATTGCTTCGCAACAGGGAGGATTTAAGCTTGGCCAATCCTCCCTGTCGCGGAGCAATGGGAGGTGGCATTCGCCAAGCGAATGACGGAGGGGTATTCTTTTCCCGCCTCACCCCCTACATGCCACACCATCATGGCCCGCCCCACTCCCGCTGAATTCGACAAGACCAAAATCGTCGCCGAAAACCGGCGGGCGCGGTACGATTATTATATCGAGGAGGTGTTCGAGGCGGGGATTGCGCTGACCGGGACCGAAGTGAAGTCATTGCGCTTTGGCGAAGGTTCGATCGCCGAGAGCTATGCCGAGGTGAAGAACGGCGAGGTCTGGCTGGTCAATTCCAACGTCCCCGAATTCAGCCACGGCAACCGCCACAACCACGAACCCAAACGCGTGCGCAAGCTGCTCCTGAAAGAGCGCGAGATTGCCAAGTTCCACGGCGCGGTCGAGCGCAAGGGGATGACGCTGGTGCCGCTGTCGGTCTATTTCAACAGCCGCGGCCGCGCCAAGGTTGAACTGGCGCTGGCCAAGGGTAAGAACGCGGCGGACAAGCGGGCGACCACCAAGGACCGTGAGTGGAAGCGGGATCAAGCGCGAATTATGCGGGACCACGGATGAGCAGCCTCGTTTCTCGCACCACAAATTGGCTGCGCGGCCATTTCCCCACGCGCGAGCAGCTGGAGAAGAACCGCTTCATCCGGCCCTTTGCCCACCGCGTGCTGCGCTCGGACTTGTGGCGCTTTAACCGCCGTTCGGTTCCGCGCGGGATCGCCTTGGGGCTATTCGTCGGGATCATGGTGCCGTTCGCACACTCGGCCGTTGCCGCGCTGACCGCGATGTTCGTCCGCGCCAATGTGCCGATCGCGATCGCCGCGACCTGGACCAGCAATCCGGCGACCTGGGTCGTGATCTTCCCCGCCGCTTACAAGATCGGGCAGGCGCTGTTGCGCTTCGACCATGCCACCGGGGTCGCGCCGATTACCGAGACGATGTCGCACACCGGGTCGGACCACTTGCTCGAGCGGCTGACCGGGGCAGGGATCGAGACCGCGTTCGGGCTGTTCGTGATCGCCACCATTCTGTCAGCAGTCGGCTATCTTGCGACCAGCTTCGGCTGGCGCTGGTGGATCGGGCGCAAGCGTCAGGCGCGCCTTGCCGAAGCACGCTTGCGGGAACCGGCAGGTTGAATACCCGCGCCGCCGCGTCGCGCCGCACTGGCGGCGACTGGCTGGTGCCGGGTGCGGCGTTGGTCGCCAGCCTCGCACTGGTCTGGTTCGCTACCCACACCATCGGCGCAGTGCTGGCGTTCGTTGCCGGGCTCGCCGCATTGGGCGGAATAGTCTGGGCCCTGACCCGCCGCACTGCTGCTCCCGCCGAAGCCGAATATGCCATGCCCGATTGGTCGGTGACCGTTGCCGCGATCGAGCGCAATGATGCCGCAGTGGCGGTGACCGACCGCGCCGGGCGGCTGGTCTGTGCCAATGCCAGATACCAAGCCTGGTTTACCGCCAGCGCCGCCCCGCCGCGGCTCGCGCTCGACAACATGTCGCTTGAACGGCTGGCCAAGGCCGGGCGCTCGGCATGGCGTGACGGGCAGGGCAGCGCCGACCTGCTTGAGGATGGCCAGGGCAGATGGAAGGCGGCAGTCACCCGCGCCGGGCGCGGCGACGATTACCTCGTCTGGACCTTCGCACCGCTGACCTTGCCCGATCCTGTGGCCGAACTGGTCCCGCACCTCGATGGCAAGCTTGGGCGCGCACTGGCGCAGGCCGGGTTTTCGCTGGCGGTGGTCGATCCCGACGGCACAATGCGCGCCGCCAGCACCGGCTTCGCCACCCGCGCCACCGGCGATCCCGCCGCGCTGCTCACCGGCCAGGAGTTTACCGCGCTGCTCAAGCAGGATGAGGCCGACCGGATCACTTGGGCGCGCGACGGCAAGCGCGGCGCGCCGCTAACGATGTTCTACATGCCGCTGGCCGATCCCGATGCTCCGGGTCCGGTCGATTACGATCACACCCCTTCGCTTATGCTGATCGCCGATCACGGCATCGGGCTGGGCGGCGGGGCCAGCGAAACCAGCGCCTCGGTTCCGCATTTGGAGGCTTTGCTCGGGCAGATGCCGCTCGGGCTCGCCATGGCTGACCGCGACGGGCGGCTGCTGTTCGCCAACGCCGCCTTCATGCGCGCCGCAGGCAAAGACGGCGAGGCTCCGCCGACTTATCCGACCGATCTGGTGGTGCAGGAAGACAAAGGCCCGATTTCGGACGCGATCCGCCGCTTTGCCCAAGGGCCCGCCTCCAGCGGCGACCTTGCAGTCCGGCTTAAAGGCATGGCCGAGGACCCGGTGACGCTGAGCCTGGCGGGCGTGCGCGGGCTGGGCGAGGCGGCGGTGCTGCTCGGGCTGACCGATAACACCGAGGAAACCCGGCTCAAGCGTCAAGTCGCGCAGGCGACCAAGATGCAGGCGGTCGGGCAATTGGCCGGCGGCGTCGCGCACGATTTCAACAATGTGCTGACCGCAATCCTCGGCACCTGCGACTTTATGCTGCTGCGCCATACCCCCGGCGACAGCGACTATGACGATATCCAGCAAATCCGCGCCAATTCCAACCGCGCCGCCAGCCTGACCCGCCAGTTGCTCGCGTTCAGCCGCCAACAAACCCTGCGCCCCGTCGTGCTGCAATTGCCCGATGTGCTGTCCGATGTGTCGCAGATGCTCAAGCGGCTGATCGGCGAGAAAATCCAGATGGCCGTCACGCACGACCGCGATCTGGGTCCGGTGCGGGCCGATCCGACCCAGCTTGAGCAGGTCATCGTCAACCTCGCGGTCAATGCGCGCGATGCGATGGCGGGCAAGGGCGATGGCGGCAAGCTAACCCTCGCCACCCGCAAGATCACCGCCGAAGCCGTGCGCGCGATGCGCGGCGGCATCATGCCGCAGGTCGATTACACCGCGCTGGTGGTGGAAGACACCGGCAGCGGGATTGCGCCGGATCACCTCGGCAAGATTTTCGAACCGTTCTTCACCACCAAGGATCTCGGCAAAGGGACAGGGTTGGGGCTTTCCACGGTCTACGGCATCGTCAAGCAATCGGGCGGGTTCATCTTCGCCGATAGCGAAGTGGGCCGGGGCACGAAGTTTACGGTCTACCTCCCGGTCTATCACGCCCAACCTTCCGACCCCGCTCAGCCCCCAACCTCCGCTCAGGCTGAGCCTGTCGAAGCCCGCGCGCTACCCAAACCCCAAACCCAATGGTCGGGCGGTGGCCGCGTGCTGCTGGTCGAGGACGAAGACATGGTCCGCGCCGTCGCCGAACGCGCGCTGACCCGCGCCGGCTACACCGTCACCACCGCCAGCGACGGCGACGAGGGACTCGAGATTGTCCAGGCCGGCGGGGAGTTCGACCTGATCGTCTCCGACGTGGT
>JARXKR010000060.1 GCA_030271565.1 Pseudomonadota bacterium | reverse complement strand
TGGCTCTGCATGTGATTGCCCAGGTTCATGCTCATGAACCCGGCGAGCTGCAGGAAGCCCGGATAGACCCGCCGTCCGGCGCCGGGATACTGCAGCGGGACAGTCGCGATCACGGTGTGGCGGAACCATTCGATCGGGCGCTGCATGGCCAGGTCGTTGACGCTGGTCGGGGCTTCGCGGGTGTCGATCGGGCCGCCCATCATGGTCAGCGTGGCAGGGCGGCAGGGATGCTTGTCGGCGGCCATGATCGCGGTCACCGCGAGCGCCGGGACCGACGGCTGGCACACCGCGAGCATATGTGCGCCCGGGCCAATGAATTCGAGGTCGTCGGTCAGGTAGTCGATATAGTCGTCAAGATCGAACTCGCCAGCGCTGAGCGGGACCATTTTGGCGTCGGCCCAGTCGGTCACATAGACTTCGCAGCGCTCGATCATCCGCGCGACGGTGCCGCGTAGCAGGGTGGCGAAGTGCCCGCTCATCGGTGCGACGATCAGCAATCGCGGGGCGTCCTTGGGCAGCCCATCATGGGTAAAGCGCAGCAGGTTGCCGAATGGTTTGTGCTTCACAATCGCTTCGGTGACCGGATAGTCGTGCCCGTCAACGCTCACGCTTTCGATATCGAAGGCGGGCTTGCCGTACGGTGCGCTGGCATGCGCGAAGACTTCGAGCGCCGATGCCATGACCGGACCCATCCCCGAGTACCCGAACGGCAGTGCCGGGTTGCTCAGCCATTCTGAACCGACCGAGGCCCAGGTGCTGGCCATGTTGAGCCACGAGCGTTGCATTTCGTGAACGGTATAAAGCACGGCCCTGGTACTCCTGCGCCGGTCGCGATGCGCCGACTTGACCTCAAGGTGGCCCGTCTCGGTCCATTGTGCAATGCACAAAATGACGCACTGCACAACGAGATGGCAACACGGGTGCGCATTTGCCACTTATCCGCTTACGCCGGGTTACAGGTGTGCTAGTGGCAGCGCCATGACTTCTACCCCGGCCGAAACGGTGCCCATCGACCCTCCCGCAAAACCGGCCCGGACCCTTGGCCCGCTGCGCATGATCGCGCGTGAAACCGCCAAATACCCGCGCCAGATGGCATTTGCGCTGGTCGCCTTGACGATAACTGCGGCAGCCACGCTGGCGATCCCGGCGGGTTTCCACCTGATCATCGACAAGGGTTTCGCCAAGGGCGGCGATACCGCCGAAATCGCCCGCTGGTTCCGATATCTGCTGCTGATCGTCGCGGTGCTCGGGCTGGGCACTGCGGTGCGGTTCTACTTCGTGTCATGGCTGGGCGAGCGGGTGGTCGCCGACATCCGCTACAAGGTGCAGAGCAACCTGATGCGGCTCTCGCCCGCCTTCTTCGAAGAGAACAGCCCGAGCGAAATTTCCTCGCGGATGACTTCGGACACTACGCTGATCGAGCAAGTGGTCGGCACCACAGTCTCCGTGGCACTGCGCAATTTGATCATCGGACTGGGCGGGATCGCGCGGCTGTTCATTCTCGCCCCCAAGCTGACCGGCGGCCTGCTGCTGGGCATTTCGCTGGTGGTCCTGCCGCTGACCTTCTTCGGGCGGCGGCTGCGCAATGTCTCGCGCACCAGTCAGGACCGGGTCGCCGATATCGGCACCGTGGTCGCAGAAGTGCTCGGCGGAATGCGGGTGGTCCAGGCCTTCAATCAGGAAGGCCGCGAGCTCGAACGCTTTGGCACCGCGGTCGAGGCAACCTTTGCCACTGCGCGGCGCCGCATCTTTTTGCGCGCGATCATGACCGCCACTGCGATTGTCGCGATCTTCGGGGCGATCGTGCTGCTGGTCTGGGAAGGCGCGCTGCAAGTGGCGCAAGGCTCGATCTCGGGCGGGACGATCTTCGAAATGGTGGTGACCAGCGGGATTGTCGCGGGCTCACTCGGTGCACTCACCGAAGTTTACGGCGATCTGCTGCGCGGTGCAGGCGCGGCCGGGCGGCTTAACGAACTGCTCAATGAAAAGCCCGCGATCGCCGCTCCGGCGCGGCCCTTGGCGCTGCCCAGCCCGGCGCGCGGCAAGCTGGCGTTCGAGGGGGTCACCTTCCGCTATCCGACCCGGCTCGAAGTTGCCGCGCTGGCCGATTTCTCGCTCACGGTCGAACCGGGTGAGACGGTGGCAATTGTCGGGCCGTCGGGGGCGGGCAAGTCAACGCTGTTCCAGCTGGCCGAGCGGTTCTACGATCCGCAGGCCGGGACGATCAAATTGGACGGCGTGCCGCTGACCTCGGTCGATCCCGCCGAAGTACGCCGCCGCATGGCCTTGGTCCCGCAGGAAGGCCAGCTGTTCGCCGCCAGCGCCCGCGACAACCTGCGCTACGGCAACTGGGAAGCGAGCGATGAGGCGATCTGGGAAGCCGCCAGCGCCGCCAATGCCGACACCTTCCTGCGCGCACTGCCCGAGGGGCTCGATACTTACCTGGGCGAAGGCGGTGCGCGGCTTTCGGGCGGGCAGCGTCAGCGCGTGGCCATCGCCCGCGCGGTCTTGCGTGAGGCCCCGATCCTGCTGCTCGACGAAGCCACCAGCGCGCTCGATGCCGAAAGCGAGCGGCTGGTGCAGGACGCGCTCGACAAGCTGATGCAGGGCCGCACCACCTTGGTCATTGCGCACCGCCTTGCCACCGTGCGTGCCGCCGACCGGATCGTGGTGCTCGATCATGGCAAGATGGTCGAAAGCGGGACTCACGATACCCTCAGCAGGGCGGGCGGGCTCTATGCCCGGCTTGCGGCGCTGCAATTTGACGACAAGGCCTTCGCCGCGGCGGGAGCGAAATAATGGACCTGCTGCTGACCGCGGTCCTGCTTGGCATCGTCGAGGGGCTGACCGAATTCATCCCGGTGTCCTCGACCGGTCACCTGATCCTCGCCACCGAACTGTTCGGCTATGATGCGAAGACCTGGGCGGTGTTTAACGTCGTGATCCAGCTGGGCGCGATCCTGGCGGTGGTGGTGCAGTACTGGCGGACCTTCTGGGCGGTCGGCTTGGGGTTGCTGCGGTTCGAGGCACTCGCGGTGCGGTTTGTGCTCAATCTGCTGGTCGCGTTCATTCCGGCGGCGATCCTTGGCCTGCTGCTCAAGCACCAGATTGACGCGATGCTCGGCAGCCCGACGATTGTGGCCTGGGCGCTGATCGGCGGCGGTATCGCGATCCTCGCGGTCGAACGCTGGTCGAAGCAGGGCGAGTATCAGGGGCTGGGGCAATTGCCGCTGCGGCAGGCTTTCGGGGTCGGGCTACTGCAATGTCTGGCGATGATCCCCGGGGTCAGCCGCTCGGGCGCGACGATCATGGGCGCGCTGGCGATGGGGATCGAACGCCGCACGGCGGCCGAGTTCAGCTTTTTCCTCGCCATCCCGACCATGCTCGGCGCCTCCACGCTCGAGCTGTGGCAGAACCGCGCCGAGCTCGCCGCGGGCACCGGACCGGTCGGCTGGAGCCACATCGCGGTCGGCTTCGTGGTCTCGTTCATCGTCGCGCTGGCGGTGATCAAGGCGTTCGTCGCCTATGTCAGCCGGGCTGGATTTACCCCGTTTGCGCTTTACCGGATCGCGGCGGGCGCTTTGGCGCTGGTGTTCCTGGGGCGTTAGGTCACTGATCCAATAACAATCATCGTCACCGATTGAACGCGATTCTTTAACCCCCGGCTAGCTATGGCGGCTCGCGCGAAAGTGTGGGGTGAAGCCATGGAAAACGTTCGGTCAGAATTGCTGGAACTGACACCGCGCCAGCGGAGCGAGTATGAGTTTCACCGCGCTCATGCGGAGCAGCGCCGCGGGCTCGCTGAAGATCCGGTCGTCGTTGACATCCTCGATCCGCACCACCGGCGGCCATGGAATGCCTATTGGTCGCTGTATGATCGTATCTTTGAGGCTGGTCCCAGCGGCAAACGCGTGCTCGTGCCCGGTAGCGGCTTTGGCGATGATGCGATCCGCCTGGCAATGCTGGGTGCGCAGGTTTCTGCGTTTGACCTGTCCCCCGAGTCTGTGGAAATCGCCAGAGCGCGCGCGGCACAAGCCGGGTATCCCGACATCGACTTCCGCGTCATGCCGTCTGAAGCCATGTCGGGCTACGATGCCCACAGTTTCGACATGGTGCTGCTGGTCGATATCCTGCACCATGTCGACATACCATCGACGATACGTGAGATTGCCCGGGTCGTGAAGCCGGGCGGGCTGATTATCGGCGACGAGCTGTATACGCATTCCGCGCTTCAGTGGATCAGGGAAAGTGCGGCGGTTTCGAAGCTGCTCTACCCGCTGATGGAGCGGTGGATTTACAACGGCAAGAAGCCCTACATCACTCCCGAAGAGCACAAGATCGATGAAACCGAGCTGGCAATCGTCCTGCGGGTGATGGACACCTGTTCGGTAGATTTCTTTGGCATGGCAGAGGGACGACTGTTCCCATCGCACCTCGCCTGGGCATCGAAGATCGACCGGGCCCTGATCCGGCTGTTCAGGCCAGCGGCCAAGCGGCTGGGGAGCCGGGTGGTGTTTTCAGGCGCGATCGGTTCCGCGCCTCCAGTCACATAGGTTCTAAAGCGGCTTTGCCCCGCTCCTGCGGCCACCGCGCAGGGCGTATTCTTGCGTCCCGCAGTTGAGCACGTCGTCGATGTTGATCGCTGCCGAATTGGCATAAGTGAAGCCCGAGCTTGGCGCAGGTACCGGACCGGTCGGCTGGAGCCACATCGCGGTCGGCTTCGTGGTCTCGTTCATCGTCGCGCTGGCGGTGATCAAGGCGTTCGTCGCCTATGTCAGCCGGGCTGGATTTACCCCGTTTGCGATCTATCGGATCATTGCCGGCAGCGCCGCGCTGTGGTTCCTTGCACACTGAGGTCGCGGGTTAAACCGCTGGAACCAATCGGATTGTGAAGCATTGTATGGTCAGCCGAACCACTCAGGGGCGGACTGTGTCGCTGCCTGAAATCGCCACGATTCCAGCGCACCTTCAACTGACGGGGAATTTCACATGAAATCCATTTTCAAGACTGCCCTTCTCGCCTCGACCCTTGCGCTGGGTCTGGCCGCTTGCGACAGCAAGAAGGAAAATGCCGACGAAGCCACCGCCAACGCAGTGCGCGAATCGGGTGAAGCGACCGCTGCCTCGATCGACGCTCAGGCCGCCGGTGCCGACGCTTCGGGCGCTCCCGGTGCCAAGGTCGATGCGATGAAGAACAAGGCCGAAGGCGTGCGTGACGCCGCCGATTCGAAGGCCGACAAGATGGAAAACAACGCGGACAACAAGGACAAGGCACCCCAATAATCCGCCAATGGCTTGAACGGCGAGAGGCCGGCAGTCCCAAACGGGGCTGTCGGCTTTTTGTTATTCAGACCGGCGCTGCTCCGCTGCCGCGTCCGCCGCGCAGGGCATATTCCTGGGTGCCGCGATGAAGCACATCGTCGATGTCGATCACCGCCGAATTGGCATAAGTGAAGCCCGGGCTGAGCGAGCGGTAAAGCCGGTCGAAATCGCGGTCGACCGTATCATGATAAAGCTGCTCGAAACTCTCGATCACGAAATAGCTGGGCTGCAGGTCGTCGATCACGTAATCGGTACGCATCACCCGGTCGACGTTGAGCATGATCCGGTTGGGGCTCTGCGCCTCAAGGCTGTAAACCGCTTCGGCCGGGCCCGAGAGGATCCCTGCACCATAAACGCGCAGGCCTTCGGCTTCCTGGATCAACCCGAACTCGACCGTGTACCAATAGAGTGCGCCCAGGCTCTTGAGCCGGTTGTGGCGCATCGCCTTCCACCCGGCGCGACCATATTCCTGCATGTAATCGGCATAGACCGGGTCGGCCAGCATCGGGACATGGCCGAACACGTCGTGGAACACGTCGGGTTCGCGGATGTAGTCGAATTCGGCGCGGCTGCGGATGAAATTTCCCGCCGGGAAGCGCCGGTTGGCCAAGTGCCAGAAAAACACGTGATCGGGGATTAGCATCGGCACCGGGACCACGCTCCACCCGGTCAATGCACCGAGTTCCTCGCTCAGCCGGTCGAATCGCGGCACGCCCCCTTGGCCCAGATCGAGCCGCTTGAGCCCGGCCATGAAGGCGCTCGCGGCCCGGCCCGGGAGGATCTCCATCTGGCGGGCGTAGAGCTCGTCCCACACTGCGTTTTCTTCGGCCGAATAGTCCCGCTGCGCCGGTTCGAGCCAGTCTTCGCCCACGTGGAGCGGACGCAGCAACGGCGCGGCGAACACGCCGTGGCCGATATCGGGCAGGCGCGAATAATCGTGCGCAGAGAGGAGGGTGGTGTCGGACATCGTTTCACCTGCAACCATATCATCGCGGGACAGGGGCGGCAATGGCACTGCTTGCGCACCTGTCCACGCGGGCGCAAGGTTGCAGACAAAGGATCGATGCGCATGAAACGGCTTAAGAAATCCAAGTTCGCAAAGCTTTACAAGCCGCTCGAGCAAGACCTGGTGGCGATGGCGCGTTGGGTTGCCAAAACCGGAGCACGGGTGGTGGTGCTGTTCGAAGGGCGTGACACTGCGGGCAAGGGCGGCTCGATTCAGGCGATCGCGGGCCCGCTCAATCCGCGCCAGTGCCATGTCGCCGCACTACCCAGGCCAACCGATGCCGAAAAGACCCAGTGGTACTTCCAACGCTACATCGCGCACCTGCCCAGCGCGGGTGAGATCGTGCTGTTCGACCGCAGTTGGTACAACCGCGCGGGGGTTGAAAAAGTCATGGACTTTGCCACGCCCGAGCAGGTCGCCTCGTTCCTAAAGCAGGTTCCGGCGTTCGAGAAACTGCTGATCGATGACGGGATCCTGCTGTTCAAGTATTGGCTGTGCTCGGATCAGGAGAAGCAGGAAGATCGTTTCAAGGAACGGCTCGACGATCCGCTCAAACGCTGGAAACTGTCGCCAATCGATACCGCTGCACGGCAAAAGTACAGCGAATACACCGCCGCGCGCGAGGCGATGCTCGCGGCGACGCACACCAAGGCGGCGCCATGGACCTTGGTCGATTTCAACGACCAGCGCCGCGGGCGGCTGAGCTTGATCCGCAACCTGCTCGACCGGTTGCCCGATATGACCGTGGCAGACGAGCCGTTCGAGTTCCCGCCGCTCGGGCATGAGCCTTTGGTCGAGCACTACGCAGCGCTCAAACCGATTGCGCCGTACCACGACCCGGACAAGGCCAAGGACAACAAGTCAGACAAGCCGAAAGGCCAGCCTGCCGCTTGACTTTGGCCGCCTTCTGCCGCAATGGGCCGGTCCTTGAGGGGCGGCAGCGCATGCCGCCTTGTCCATTTTTAAGCGGGTTTCGGCCCGAATCGAACCAAACAGGAATACGCCATGGCGAAGCCCGCAACCGTCAAGATCCGGCTGGTCTCCACCGCCGAAACCGGTTTCTTCTATGTGACCAAGAAGAACCCGCGCAACACGACCGAGAAGATGACCTTCCGCAAGTATGACCCGGTGGTGCGCAAGCACGTCGAGTTCAAGGAAGCCAAGATCAAGTAAGCGCCGCTGCGGGCTCGCCCGCCGCTGCCTTTCATCCGGCCCGCGCCTGCAAGGGACGCGGGCCGCCTGTATATTAAGCCCAGCCAGTGCAGGGGTTCATTGCGAGTTCAAGCCATCGCGGCTAGCAGCGCGCAGATGAACACAAAGCTCTCACCCCCTTCGATTTTTGGCCGCTCGTTTTTCGGTGCCGCCGCCACTGCCGCGCTGGCCCTGTCTGTACCCGCTGCGCTGGTTACCCCCAGCACGGTCGCCGCGCAGGCCCAGTCATCCGACCTCACCAGCGCGATTACCGCCTTGCGCGCGATCTCGACCATGCGCGCCGATTTCGTCCAGGCTGATCCGCGCGGCAACCGCGTCAAGGGTGTGCTGACCTTGAAGCGCCCGGGGCGGATTCGCTTCCAGTATGAGAAGGGCGTGCCGATGCTGATCGTCTCTGACGGCAGCGCGCTGACCTTCATCGATTATTCGGTCAAGCAGGTCCAGCGCTGGCCGATCAAGAACAGCCCTTTGGGCGCGCTGCTCGATCCCAACCGTGACGTGATGCAATACGGCAAGCTGGTGCCGTCGAACAATTCGCAGGTCGTCAGCCTCGAAGTGCGCGACAAGAAGCATCCCGAATACGGCGTGATCACGATGGTCTTCATCCGCAAGGCCGGCGCACCCGGCGGCCTTGAACTGTCGAGCTGGGCCTCGCTCGACGCGCAGAACACCCGCACGATCGTCACCTTGACGAATCAACAGTACGGGGTCGCGGTGCCCGACGGCACCTTCCGCTTTAACGATCCGCGCGGGGCCGCCAAACACTAGCGCCACTCATCGATAGCCCGGTTCGTCGATAGAGGGGGGCAACTGGTCGTGGGCCGTGCGCCAGATGCGACAATTTGCGACAAGCCTGACTCGATTGTTCATGGCGCGGCAAGGCAAAAGACCCTAAAAAGGTCTTCGACAGCGCGGCTGTGAGGCGGGTTTCCCCCCTGTTGCCCTTGCCTCTAAACCGGCCGCGATGTCGAGCGTGACGAACGCACAAAGGAACCCCTGCTCCAATGCCCCCGGAGCAGGGGTTTTTTGCTGTCTTGTTGCCGTCTGTCAGCTTCGCACCTAAAGCCCTTCGCATGGTTTCGATTGCCACATGGAACATCAATTCGGTGCGCTTGCGGATCGAGCAGGTCGGGCGGTTCCTGCGCGAACAGGCGCCCGATGTGTTGTGTCTGCAAGAGATCAAGACGGTCGAGGAGCTGTTCCCGCATCAGGCGTTTGAAGACCTCGGCTATACGTACCGCGCGGTGCACGGGCAGAAGGGTTATCACGGCGTGGCGACAGTCAGCCGGATTCCGCTGCGCGAATTTTCGCGGCATGACTGGCAGGCCAATGGCGAGGCGCGGCATGTCGGGGTCGAGCTGCTCGGACCGGGGCAGGGTCTCGTCATCGAAAATGTCTATATTCCCGCAGGCGGCGACGTGCCCGACCGCGCGGTCAACGCCAAGTTCGGCCAGAAGCTCGACTTCCTCGAGCGGATGACCCGCTGGGCCGACGCGCTCGACCGGCCAACGCTGCTGCTCGGGGATTTCAACGTGGCCCCGCTCGATTGCGACGTTTACGATCACAAGGCGCTGCTCAAGGTGGTCAGCCACACCCCGCACGAGGTCGAGACGCTGCAGCGCCTGAGCGATGCGCACGGCTGGGTCGATCTGGGGCGCAAGCACATCCCCGCGCCGACCCGGAACTGGTCGTGGTGGTCGTACCGCACCTATTGGCAAGGCAAGGATCGCGGCCGGCGGCTCGACCATATGTGGGCCTCGCCCGAGCTCGCCGCCCAGTCGGCCTCGCACCGCGTAGTCGAAGAAACTCGCCAGTGGGAGCAATGCTCGGACCACGTGCCGCTGATCACCGAGTTTGTTCTTTGAGTGCGCTTGCGCATAGCGAGCTGGGGCTATGACCACGGCCGGGCGGCGGGTGGCGCTCGCCATCGATGCGCTGCGTCATGGTTGGGCGATAGCGGTAGGCG
This sequence comes from Pseudomonadota bacterium, assembly GCA_030271565.1. Taxonomy (GTDB): domain Bacteria; phylum Pseudomonadota; class Alphaproteobacteria; order Sphingomonadales; family Sphingomonadaceae; genus Novosphingobium. Next base: position 3,101 of record JARXKR010000060.1, on the reverse strand, counting down.
AGTTGCAATTGCTCCCGGCGGAGACCGGTTTTGGCTCCGGGGTAACCGCGCCGCGCATGCTGATCTCGTGCGCCCGCGCGGCAACGCTTAAGCTCGCCAACCAGCGCGAGGCAGCAGCCCCCGAAGCCCCAGTGCTGCTGCGCGGGGCGGAACCCTTCGACCTTGCTGCAGCGCGCGCACTGGCCGATCCGGCGCTCGATCTGACCTGGCCGCTGAAGGGCCCGTTCCTGGCCGAGCCACTGGCCGATCCGGTCAGCGCGGCGGCGGCGATGGAGCTGGCGCGGCTGGCGGGGATATTGCCCGCATTCCTGGTCGATCCGGTTCCAGCGGGCGAGATGCAGGCGGTCAGCGCGGCGGACCTCGAGGCGTTCAAGGACCCTGCGCATCTGACAATCGCAGCGCGAGCACGGCTCCCGGTTGCGGCGGCGGAGACCGCGGAAATCATCGCTTTCCGCTCGGCCGACGATCTGCGCGAACATGCCGCGCTGGTGATCGGCGCGCAGCAATCGGACCGCGTGCCGCTGGTCCGGCTCCATTCGGAGTGCCTGACCGGCGACGTCTTCTCCAGCCTCAAATGCGATTGCGGTCCGCAGCTCGACGCAGCGCTCGCGGCGATGGCGGAGGAAGCTGCAAAGGGCGGCTGGGGCGTGCTGCTATATCTGCGCCAGGAAGGACGCGGGATCGGGCTGATCAACAAGCTGCGCGCCTACCAGCTGCAGGACCAGGGGTTCGATACGGTCGATGCCAACAGCCGGCTTGGCTTGCCCAACGAAGCGCGCGACTTCGCAGTGGCTGCGCGGATGCTGCAACTGCTGGGAGTCGGGCCGATCCGGCTGATGACCAACAACCCGGCCAAGGTTGCGGCGCTGGAAGGGGCCGGGGTAACGGTGGCGCAGCGTGTCCCGCACCAGCTCCCGGCCAATCCGCACAACGCCCGCTACCTCGACACCAAGCGCGACCGCTCAGGGCATTTGCTGGCCTAGCGCCGCTCTTTCACCGTCAACCTCGGATCGAGCTTGTTCGCGCCGATCTGGATCGGGTCGCCCGACCAGTCGGCCACAAACACGCTGGGCCATGGCACGTTCGGGGCGAAGCGCGCGTCGTTGCCTTCGATCACCAGTCCGGCCGAGCTGTTGGCCTTGCCTTCGGCGGCGAGCGCGATGAAGGCCGAGTGGTTCTCCTTGCTCGGCCCCTGGACGAACCAGTTGCCGGCAATCCGGCCGGTCGCGCCGCCGGGCAGGTCGATCATGTAATTGGTCTGGCGTCCGGCCGAATCGTCGAAGCTGCAGCCGATCACCGCGATCTTGGCGGCGCGGCTCTTGAGGTAATGCCCGCCGCGGCCCGCCTCAAAACGGCTGCGGGTGACCGTGGCCGCGCCGTAATCGCCGACATAGACCGAATGCGCGCAGCCGCCCGAACCTTCGCAGGTGCCGAGCCGGGTGAAAGTCGACTTGTCGATGGTGATGCTGCCGTCGGGGTCGGGGCCGGTCAGGATGCCCTGCTGGCTGTCGCGGAACCATGATTGGCTGACCGAGAGGTTGCCGTGCTCAAGCCGGATGCCTGCGCCGTTGAAATCGGGCACGCGCATGTTGGTGAAGGTCAGTCCCTCGACGCTGGCAGCGGTGCCGCGCAGCACCAATGCGGCCTTGCCCTCGCAAGTGACGCCGTCGAACACGGCCTGGCCGGGAGTAGCAGCGACGTAGGCGATCCGGCCCGCGGTCTGCACCGCGCAGTCTTGATGCACCCCGCTGGAAACGCGGATCGTGCCGCTCCCTCCGCCGATTGCGCTGACCGCATCCTGCAGCCGGCTGAACTGCCGCCCGCTCTCGACCACGGTGTAGGCCGCGTCGCTCTGGGCGAAGCTTGAGGCGGCGGGGAGCGCCAGCGCGGTCAGCGCGAGCGCGGCGAGCGGGAGTCTGGCGATGCTTGTCATGCAGCGTGGCTTAGCATCGCGCGGTTAACGAGAGTCTGCCGCTGTCGAGCCCGTCCCGCTGGGGGACATCAACTGCCCCAAAGATTTCAGTTCTTGCCCGGCCAGCGCCACTTCCACCCGCCACGCGTCTTTGCAGCGTAGAGCGGAACGAATACTGCTGTCACTGCCAGAGCATAAAGCAGGAATTCCAAATGGTGCCGCCCGCTTGGCAGCTCGGCGTGGTTAGCCAGGTCCAGAAGCGGAATTCCTGCCGCCACCAGACTGCCGTGGAGTGCGAGCATGACCCAGCCTTGCCACGCAATCGGCAGACCTGCGCCGTAACCCAGCCGCTTGGGCAGGAACCATGCGCCGTCGTTGAGATTGTCAGTCATTGCTTTCCTCCTTCTTCGGGCGGCCCCGCTTGGCCGGTTCGCTGGTTGCGACCTTGACCCCGCGCCGGATCAGCGCCTCGCGCAGCAGCACCTCGACCTGGGTGTTGACCGAGCGGAAGTCGCCCGCCGCCGTCCGCTCCAGCGCCGTATAGAGCGCTGGATCGAGCCGGAGCGGAAACGACTTCTTGCCCGGGGCAGCCATGGTCCGGTTTACTGGTACAGCGACCCGGCGTTGACCACCGGCTGGGTATCGCGCTCACCGCACAGCACCACCATCAGGTTCGATACCATCGCCGCCTTGCGCTCGTCGTCGAGGTGGACGACGTTCTTCTCGCTGAGCATGCCGAGCGCCATCTCGACCATGCCGACCGCGCCTTCGACCAGCGTCTTGCGCGCCGCGACCACCGCTTCGGCCTGCTGGCGGCGCAGCATCGCCCCGGCGATCTCCTGCGCATAGGCGAGGTGGGTGAAGCCGCACTCGTCGACCGAGATCCCGGCTTGGGTAAGCCGCGCGATCAGTTCCTTGCGCAGTTCGATCCCGACCTCGTCGTGGTTGCCGCGCAGGGTGACCTCGGCGTGGGTGAAATCGTCGTAGGGATAGCGCGAGCCGATGGTCCGCACCGCCGCTTCGATCTGGACCATCACGAAGGCCTTGTAATCATCGACATCGTACAGCGCCTGCGCGGTATCGACCACGCGCCACACCACTTGCGCGGCCATCTCGATCGGGTTGCCGCGCAGGTCGTTGACCTTGATCCGGTCCGAAATCAGGTTGTTGGCGCGCACCGAAATCTTGG
>JARXKR010000059.1 GCA_030271565.1 Pseudomonadota bacterium | reverse complement strand
GAATAGTCCTCGCCGCCGGCCTTGACCCAGGCATCGCCGTTCTTGCCCTTGACGATGGTGTAAGGAACCAGTTCGGTGTCCTTCTTGGTCACCGGGTCATCGAAGCGGCGGCCGATCAGGCGCTTCACCGCGAAAATCGTGTTGTCGCCATTGGTCACCGCCTGGCGCTTGGCCGGCTGGCCGATCAGGCGCTCACCATCCTTGGTGAATGCGACGATCGAGGGCGTGGTGCGCGCGCCTTCCGAATTTTCGATAACCTTGGGCTTGCCGCCGTCCATGACCGCAACGCAGCTGTTGGTGGTACCAAGATCGATCCCGATAACTTTAGCCATTTGAACCCCATTCCTTGCTTGCTTTGTGACACCGCGTATTTCGCCTCCCGCATGCGCGGCAAGACTGCTCGGCGGCTCTTTGTGAGCGGGATATAGGTGCGGTTTTGCTTGGCACAAGGGCGGCGCCGGACTAGCGAAGAGCAAAATTGTCCCGGCCTGAAAGGATGCATCCATGACCAAAGCCCGCCATTTCGCCCTGCCCCTGCTGATTGCCGTGGCGACTGTCTCGCTGGCTGCGTGCAAAGGCGCAGACAAGCCCGAAACCGCCGCCAGCAGCGCACCCGAGGGCAAGCCCGGGGTGACGGTGAGCGATGCACGGCTGGTGCTACCTGCGGTGGCAGGCAACCCGGGTGCTGCCTACTTCTCGCTCGAGAACCAGAGCAAGGAGATGGTCGCAATCGCCAGCGTCGCGGTGACCGGCGCGGGCAAGACCGAAATCCACACCGCCGACATGAAGCCGGTCGACCATGCCGAAGCCGAACCGCGCACCACGCTCAGGTTCGAACCCGGCAAGGTTCACGTGATGGTGTTTGATGTCGGGGCAGATCTCAAGGCGGGCAGCGAGACCGAGCTGACAGTGATCTTCGCCGATGGCGACAAGGTTTCGGTTCCGGCCAAGATCGAAGCGATGGGCGCGGCAGCAATGGGCGGCATGAGCGAGGCACCCAAACCCTGAGCGCGCAGACCTGCCCGGTTGGCGGAGAGCGACCGCTGACTTTGGGTGAAGTGGCACTGGTGCGCGAAGTTTTTGGCGATGCGGTCGATACCGCCGGGGTGACCCTGCGCCTCCGAAAATGGTTCCCGTTCCACCCGCGCAAGGTGACCATGGCGCCGACCGGCCACCTGCACTTCCACCCCGATGGCGAGAACTATTGCGACGATTTCAGCCAAGCCTCACCCGCGCTGCAGGGACACTTTATCCATGAGATGACGCATGTCTGGCAGATGCAGAGCAAGGGCTGGTGGTATGTGCCACTGCTGGGCGCGGTGCAGCGAAAGTATGCTTACACCTTGAAGCCAGGCAAGCCGCTAACCGCCTACGGGATCGAACAGCAGGCCGAGATCGTCGCGCATGCGTTCATGCTGCGGCGGGGGTGGAATGTTGAGGGAGCTGGTGATCTATCTGGATTGCTCGCTTCTCTGCCGAAGGAATTCGGCCTGAAACGGGCATCCTAAAGCGTCCCCAAATCCGGTAGCGCATTCTTGTCCAGCGTCCGATCCGCCGCCGGCATCGGGTATTTGAGGCCGGTGGCGCAGTTGAACAGGACGACGCGCTCCTCGGCATCGACCAGTCCTGCGGCCAGCGCATTGCGATAGGCGGCCAGTGTCGCCCCGCCTTCGGGGCATAGCAGTAGGCCATCCTCACGCGCGCAGTCATCGACAGCGCGCAGTGTGTCTGCATCCTCGACCGCCAGCGCCCTGCCACCACTCTCGCGAACCGCGCGCAGGATCAGGAAATCGCCGACCGCCTTGGGCACGCGGATGCCGGCGGCGACGGTATGGGCGTTTTCCCAGCGATCGGCGTGTTCGACGCCGTCCTCGAAGGCCTTGACGATCGGCGCGCAGCCGCTCGCCTGTACCGCGTACATGCGCGGGCGCTTCGAGCCGATCCAGCCGATCTGCTCGAGCTCGTCGAAGGCCTTCCACATCCCGATCAGCCCGGTGCCGCCTCCGGTCGGGTAGAATATCGCGTCGGGCAGTTGCCAGCCGAATTGCGCGGCCAGTTCCAGCCCCATCGTCTTCTTGCCCTCGATCCGGTAGGGCTCCTTGAGCGTCGAGAAATCGAACCAGCGGCCCTCGGCGGCGCCCTTGCCGACAATCGCCCCGCACTCGTCGATCAGCCCGTTGACGCGGTAAACCCGCGCGCCCTGCATGGCGATTTCGCGGACGTTGATCTCGGGTGTGTCGTCGGGACAGAACACAATTGTCTCGATCCCGCAGCGGCTGGCATAAGCCGCGAGCGCGGCCCCTGCATTGCCATTGGTCGGCATGGCGATTTTGGTAACGCCAAGCTCTTTGGCCATCGCCACCGCCATAACCAGCCCGCGCGCCTTGAACGAACCGGTCGGCAGACGGCCCTCGTCCTTGACCAGCACATTGCCCCCGCCCGAGCGCGGTACCGGGACCAGCGGGGTTTCGATCTCGCCCAGACTGACAATGTTGGCGGTATCGCGAACGGGAAGCAATTCGCGCCAGCGCCACAGATCGGTCGGACGCGCTTCGAGCGTGTCGCGCGACAGGGCCTGACCCGCCGCGGCCAGATCGTAACGCACCAGCAAAGGCCGTCCCGCGCTCGACAGCCCATGCAGCCGGCCGGCCTCATACCGCTCACCGGTGAGCGAGCATTCGAGATGGGTGACGAATGTCGGGCGCTGCGCGATCAGGTTAATGTCGTCCCGGCGCACGCTGCTAATCCGGCTTCTTCGCCACCGCTACCATTGCCGGGCGCAGCAGGCGTTCCTTGATCATGTAGCCGGCCTGCAATTCCTGCAGAACGGTTCCCGGCTCGGCATCGACCGAAGGAACTTCCAGCATCGCCTGGTGCTGGTTCGGATCGAGCGGCAGCCCGGTTGCGGCGATGCGGGTTATGCCGTGGAGGCCGAACACCTTGTCCAGTTCGCGCGAGGTCGCTTCGATCCCGGCGATTAGGCTGTTCATCCGCTCATCCTCATGCAAATCCTGAGGAATCGCATCCAAAGCACGGGAAAGATTATCGGCCACACTCAGCATGTCGCGCGCGAAGCCGGTCGCGGCATAGGTCCGCGCATCGGCAATGTCCTTCTCGAGACGGCGGCGCACGTTCTGCGTTTCGGCCTTGGCGTAAAGCACTTCCTGCCTGGCAGCTTCGATATCTTCGCGCAGCCGCTCGAGCGCGTCGTCGAGCCGATTTTCCGATTTCTCAAGCAACTCGTCAGGCACGCCCGCGAGTTCGGCGTCGACCGCGGGGTCGCCCTGCGGTTTGGTATCATCATTCATTGTCAAAAATTCCGCTTAACCGATCAATTTGCCCAGCGATTGGGCGGTGAAATCCACCATGGGGACTAGCCGCGCATAATTCAACCGCGTGGGGCCGATTACGCCGACCACGCCGACCACCCGGCCGTCGCGGTCGCGGTAGGGTGAGGCGATCACCGAAGACCCGGAAAGCGCGAACAACCGGTTCTCCGCGCCGATAAAAATCCGGGTCGCTTCTGCATCGCGCGCCGAATTGAGCAAGTCGGCGACCGACTGTTTGTTTTCCAGATCGTCGAGCAGCAGTCGCACCCGTTCAAGGTCGGTCAGCGCGGTCTCGTCGAGCAAATTGGCCTGCCCGCGCACGATCAGCACCGGACGCTGCGCTGCGTCCGCGCTCCACACCGCCAGCCCGCGCTCGACCAAGTCGCGGCTCGCTCCGTCGAGTGCGCTTCGCCCTGTGGCCACCTCGGCGCGGATTGCCTGCACCGCCTGCGACAGCGTTCGCCCGCCGAGATGCGAGGATATGTAGTTCGATGCCTGCTCAAGCGCACCCGGTGGCAGGTCGGCGGGCAAGTGCACCACGCGGTTCTCGATCCCGCCATCGGCCCCGACCATCACCGCGAGCGCCTGCCCGGCGGACAGCGGGACGAGCTGCAAATGCGTCAGTCGCGGATCGCGGCGCGGCACCATGACCACCCCGGCACAGGCCGAGAGGTCGGACAGCACGGTGCTGGCCGCAGCGAGCGCAGCCTCGATCGGACCAGGCGTGCTGACCTGCCGCTCGATTGCAGCGCGCTCCTCGGCAGTCGGTTCTGCGACCTGCATCATCCCGTCGACAAACAGGCGCAGGCCTTGCTCGGTCGGCAAGCGACCCGCGCTGGTGTGCGGTGCGGCGAGCAGACCGAGGCTCTCAAGCTGGTGCAGCACTGAGCGGATCGAGGCAGGCGAAAGGTTGAGCCCCGCCCCGCCCGCAGCCTTCGCTCCCGCGAGCGTTTTCGATCCGACCGCCTGCCCGGTGCCAAGGTAGCCCTCGACCACCGCACGAAAAATCTCGCGCGTGCGGCTGTCGAGTTCGGTGATCGGGAGACTGGTCATTTCCCAACCCATAACCGTCCATGCTGAGCTTGTCGAAGCACTGTCCTTCCTTTTTGCGAGGTTGCCAGTAAGGACAGCGCTTCGGCAGGCTCGGGGCAGATGGTTCTGGGTGCCAGCAAAGGAAATCAAATGCGACCTTCCGGCCGCGCGCCCGACGAGATGCGCGAAATCAGTTTTGAGCCGCACTATACCAAGCATGCCGAAGGTTCGGTGCTGGTCAGCTTTGGCCACACCAAGGTGATCTGCACCGCCAGCGTCGAGGAACGCCTGCCGCCATGGCTGCGCGGCAAGGGTGAAGGCTGGGTCACGGCGGAGTATTCGATGCTACCTCGTGCCACCCACACTCGCGGCAATCGCGAAGCAGCCAAGGGCAAGCAGAGCGGCCGGACGCAGGAAATCCAGCGGCTGATCGGGCGTAGTTTGCGCGCGGTGACCGACATGAAGAAGCTGGGCGAACGGCAGATCACGCTCGATTGCGATGTAATCCAGGCTGACGGGGGCACCCGCACTGCGGCGATTTCGGGCGCGTGGGTCGCGCTGCGGATCGCCATCGATACGTTGATGAAGTCCGGCGCGATCACCGATGATCCGCTGACCCGCAAGGTTGCTGCGGTAAGCTGCGGAATTTTCCGGGGCAACCCGGTGCTCGACCTCGACTATGACGAAGACAGCGCGGCCGATGCCGACGCCAACTTCGTGCTGATCGAAGGCGGCCAGATCGCCGAAGTCCAGGCCACTGCCGAAGGCGCGACTTACGATGAGGAAGCGCTGCTGCGGCTGCTGCGGCTCGCCCGGATCGGCTGCGACCGGATCTTTGCGGCGCAGGGTGAAGCAACCGCGAAATGACCCTCCTTCGATCCTCTCCATTTTTGCCGCTTGGCACAAATGGGGAGGTGGCGCGCCCGCAGGGCGTGACGGAGGGGTATCTGCCGTGCCGCAACACCCCTCCGTCAGCCGCCTGCGGCGTCTGCCACCTCCCCATTTGCACTTCGTGAAAATGGAGAGGACCTAAGAATGCCTAACAAACTCGGCTCCGAGACCCTGGTGATTGCCACGCATAACGCGGGCAAGCTCAAGGAAATCGGGGCCTTGCTCGCGCCTTATGGGCTGAATTGCATCTCGGCCGGGTCGCTCGGACTGCCCGAACCAGCCGAGACGGGGAAGACCTTCACTGACAACGCGCTGATCAAGGCGCGGGCAGCGGCGGAAGGTTCGGGTCTGCCTGCGCTGGCCGACGATTCGGGGTTGTGTGTGGCCGCGCTCGATGGTCGGCCAGGGGTTTACACCGCCGATTGGGCCGAGCGGCAATGGTTCGAAGGCAAGCCGGGGCGCGACTGGTATCTGGCGATGGGCAAAGTCGAAGGCCTGCTCGCCGAGCTGGGGCCTGATGCCGACCGTTCATGCCATTTCGCCTGCGTGCTGGCGATCGCCTGGCCCGATGGGGAAAGCGTTGCTTACGAAGGCAAGGCCGAGGGCACCCTGACCTGGCCGCCGCGCGGGACGATGGGCTTTGGCTACGATCCGGTGTTCGTGCCGCTGGGCGACACGCGCACTTTCGCTGAGCATGACCCGGAGGAAAAGCACCGCATCAGCCACCGTGCGGACGCATTTGCCAAGCTGGTAGCGGACCAGTTCACCAGCTAAAGCAGGCACCATGGCCCGCGCGCTCTATATCCACTGGCCGTTTTGCCTCGCGAAGTGTCCCTATTGCGATTTCAACAGCCATGTCCGCGACTCTGTGGATCACGCGTCGTGGCAGGACGCTCTGCTCGCCGACATGCGTTTCGAGGCTGCGCGGGCGGGCGGCGAGGCACTCGACAGTGTGTTTTTCGGTGGTGGCACGCCGTCGCTGATGCCGCCTGCTTTGGTCGAACGATTGCTGGCAGAGGCCGAAGCCCTTTGGGGTTTTGCCCCGGACATAGAGATCACCCTTGAGGGCAATCCCTCTTCCGTCGAAGCGGCCAATTATGCCGCGCTGGCCAGCGCCGGGATCAACCGCGCTTCGCTCGGTTTGCAGGCACTCGACGATGCGACGCTGCGCTTCCTCGGGCGGTTGCACGACGCGGATGAAGGCCTTGCCGCACTTGAGGTGGCTCAACAGCACTTTGCGCGCGTTTCGTTCGATTTGATCTACGCTCGTCCCGGCCAAACCGCATCGCAGTGGGAAGCCGAGCTAAGCCGCGCGCTCGGCTTCGAGACTGGGCACCTGTCGCTGTACCAGTTGACGATCGAGCCCGGCACGCGCTTCGAGACGATGGTGCGGCAAGGCCAGTTCGAGCCGCTCGGTGACGAGCAAGCGGCCGACTTGTTCGCGCTGACCGCCGACCTGACCAACCGCGCAGGTCTGCCCGCCTACGAAATCAGCAATCATGCCCGCCCCGGGGAGGAGAGCCGCCACAATCTCGCTTACTGGCGCTATCAGGATTACGCCGGGATCGGCCCGGGCGCGCACGGGCGACGCGGCGGGGTTGCCACTGTTCGGCACAAGAAGCCCGAAAATTGGCTCAGCGCGGTTGCCCGCAACGGTCATGGAATTGCCGAGGAGCGCGATCTTGGCTTGCAAGAACAGGCCGCAGAAGCACTGCTGATGGGCTTGCGGCTGCGCGAGGGGATCGATCTTGCCGGCCTGTCGGATCGCTTCGATTTGCCGCAAATCGAGTTGATCGATCCGGCCAAGCTGCAATTCTACATCGGCCAGGGTCTTGCCTGGCAGCGCAGCAATCGTGTCGGCGTGACCCCCGCTGGAATGCCCCTGCTTGATGGCCTGTTGGGCGATCTGGTTCCTGCTGAATTGGTGAGCGCATGACCCGCGGCGACTTGCTCGAAGCCTGGACCGCCCACCTCGCCGATGGCCGCCGCCGTTCGCCGCATACCGTACGGGCTTATGGCGCGACAGCCGCACGGCTGCTCGATGCGCTGGGCGATACCGACTGGGGGCGCTTGGCCCGGATCGACGCCACGACTTTGCGGAGGCAGCTGGCGTTGCGCCGGGCCGAGGGGCTGACCAACGCCAGCGCCGCACGCGAATTATCGGCGCTCAAGCAATTCATCGCCTTTGCCCGCGCGCAAGCCGGGATGGCTGACCCCGCCCCGCCCCGGATGCGCGGGCCGCGCGTGAAGAAAGGCATCCCTCGCCCGGTCACGCCCGACGATGCAGTCAACCTTGCCGCCACGGTGCACGAGGACGCGACCGAGGAATGGATCGGCGCGCGCGACCGGGCGGTGTTGCTGCTGCTCTACGGCGCGGGGATGCGGATTGCCGAGGCGTTGGCCTTGACCGGTGCGGCGCTACCATTGGGTGAAACGATTGTGGTCACGGGCAAGGGTAACAAGCAGCGCGTGGTCCCGCTGCTGCCGCTGGTGCGTGATGCGGTAAGCTACTACCTCGCCAAGAGCCCGTGGCCGGTGGGCAAATCCGACCCGCTGTTCCGCGGTGCCAAGGGCGGTCCACTGGCGCAAGGCATGGTGCAAAAGGCGATGGCGCGGGCGCGGGTCACTCTTGGTCTGCCGCCCAGCGCCACCCCGCACGCACTCCGCCACAGCTTCGCCACGCACTTGCTCGGAGCAGGAGCTGATCTGCGATCTTTGCAGGAACTGCTCGGCCACGCCAGCCTTGGCTCAACCCAGATCTACACCAAGGTCGATGCTGCGACACTGCTCGACGTCTATCGCAACGCTCACCCGCGCGAGCAGTAGCCGTCAGGCCTCGTCCTGCCAGCGCCACACCCGCCACAGCCAAACCAGTACCGCCAGCACCACCAGCCCGCCGATCAGTGCCCCGGCCACCTGATGCATCGAATCGGAATAGGCCGCGAGCCATTTGCCGCCATAGATCAGCAATGTATTCCACACCGCCGCCCCGGCAAAAGTGAAGGCCAGAAACTTCCAATGCTTCATATGGCTGAGCCCGGCGGGGAGCGAAATCATCGTGCGCAGGAACGGCGAGAAGCGCATCACGAATACCACCCACTGCCCGTGCCGCTGGAAAAATGCGGTTGCAGTTTCGACGTGGCTCCAGTGCATCGTCAGCCAGCGGCCCCACCGCCGCACGAAGGGCTCAAGCCGGTGGAAGCCCCAGCGGTCGCCAAGCACGAACCACAGGTAATTGCCCAGCGTCGAACCCAGCGTCCCGGCCACCAGCAAGGGCCAGAAGGTCATCGATCCGCGCGCCACCGCGATCCCGCCTGCGCCCATGATCAGTTCGCTGGGGATCGGCGGAAAGACGTTCTCGATGAACATCAGGAGCGCAATGCCCCAATACCCGCCGCTTTCGATCAGGTGGACGATCCAGTCAGCCATGGGTCAAGCTCGGCGCGTGGCCTTCGACAGGCTCAGGCTGAGCGGACTGAGGAAAAGAGCAATCAAACAACACCCGCTCATGCTGAGCTTGTCGAAGCACACGCGCTGCCATCAGCCCCGCATTCCCGCCAACCGCGCCTCGATCGCCGCCCAGATCAGCCCCGGGGTGTCGGTGCCGTTGAACTTGTCGATCGCCATGATCCCGGTTGGCGAGGTAACATTGATCTCGGTCAGCCACTTGCCGCCGATCACATCGATCCCGACGAACACCAGCCCGCGCTTCTTGAGTTCCGGGCCCATCGCCGCGCAAATTTCCTCTTCTCGCGCGTTCAAGGTGGTCGGCTCGGCATAGCCGCCTGCGGCCAGGTTGGAGCGGAATTCGCCGGCGCCCGGGCGGCGGTTGATCGCCCCGGCAATTTCACCGTCGACCAGCACAATGCGCTTGTCGCCTTCGCTGATCTCGGGAAGGAAGGGCTGGAACATGTGCGGCTCGATCCAGGCGTTGTCGAACAGTTCGATCAACGCGCCAAGGTTGCTGCCGTCAGCCGGAATGCGGATCACCGCCTTGCCGCCATTGCCGTGGAGCGGCTTCATCACCAGATCGCCGGGATAGCGGGCATGGAACGCGCGGACATCCTCGATCCGCCGGGCAATCATGGTCGGCGGCATGTACTGGGCGAAATCGAGCACGAAGACCTTTTCAGGCGCGTTGCGCACGCTGGCGGGATCGTTAACAACCAGCGTCTGGCCTTCGAGCCGCTCAAGCAGATGCGTCGCCGTAATGTAGCTTAGGTCGAACGGCGGATCCTGCCGCATCAAGACCACGTCGACATCCCTGACCAAGTCGATCTGGCGAGACTCTTCCGCGCTGTAATGATTGCCGGTTTCCCGCTGCACTACGACCGGCGCGGCCCAGGCGGTCAGCCGCCCGCAATCGTAAGCCAATGATTTTACATCGTAGTGAAACACCGAGTGCCCGCGGGCCTGCGCCGCCAGCATCAGCGCAAAGCTTGAATCCCCGGCGATATTGATCGTTTCGAGCGGGTCCATCTGGACGGCGACGCGCAGGCTCATGGCAACCGAAAACTCCGCTCAGGGCATCAATGCATTCGCCATGTGGCGAGGGAACCGCCCCGGCGCAAGGAGGACGACATCGATCTGTTGCTGATCGCCTGCCTTGGCATATCGGTGGCCGACGGCTTCGGCTGCGGCGAGCACGCGGCGCAAGCGGTAGGCGTCGATCGAATGATCGAGCTCGGCAGCCGTCGCGCGCCACTTCACTTCGACGAACGCAACGACCTTGCCGCGCCGCGCGATCAGGTCAATCTCCCCGCGCGGGGTCTTGACCCGGCGCGCGAGGATGCGCCAGCCTTTGAGCCGCAGATACCAGGCCGCCAGTGTTTCGCCGCGCCGCCCTTTGGCCTCGCGTTGAGCGCGGCTGCTCATTTGAGTTCGAGCGCGCGGGCATAAAGCGCTTTCCTGTCGAGGCCCGTTTGGCGAGCGACCTCGGCGGCGGCCTGCGATGGTTTCAGGCTGAGCAACGCGGTTTTGAGCAGTGCTTCGCCATCTGCTTCACTAACGACAATTTCACCCGGCGGGGCGACCAGCAGCACAATTTCCCCCTTGGGCGGATGCGCGGCGTAATGCGCGATCAGATCGGCGGGACTACCGCTGCGGCACTCTTCGAACTTCTTGGTCAACTCTCGCGCCACTGCCACGGTGCGCAAAGGCAGCTCTTCGCCAATCGCCGTGAGTGAAGCCGCCAATCGCGGGGCAGTCTCGTAAAACACCAGCGTTGCCTTGATCGAAGCGAGTTCGGCCAGCACTTCGCGCCGCGCCTTGTCCTTGGACGGCAGAAACCCGGCGAACAGGAACCGGTCACTGGGCAGGCCCGCTAGCGTCAACGCGACAATCGCTGCACTGGGTCCGGGGATGCTGGTGACCGGAATCCCAAGCGCGCGCGCGGCCACCACCAGCTGGTACCCCGGATCGGAGATCAAGGGCGTCCCCGCATCGCTGACCAGGGCCAGCGGCGCGGTCGCGGCAATCCCCAGCAGGTGATCGCGCGTCGCTTCGCTCGCGTGATCATCATAGCGGATCAGCTTTTGCTTAAGCCCCAGATGGTGCAATAGTTTGCCAGTAACGCGGGTGTCTTCACAGGCCACCGCAGCTACGCCACCGAGTACCGCCACGGCACGCGCCGAGACGTCACCCAGATTGCCAATCGGCGTGGCAACAATATAGATGCCGGGATCAAGCGGTTTTACCATGGCCCTGACCATGGACTGACCCGAGGGGAGCGACAAGGTATGTTCGAAACGGGTCTGAACCGGCGCAAACTGCTGATGCTGGCGGCTGTCACCGTGCTGGCGGGGTGCAAAGTCATTCCCAAAGGCCCGGGCCAAACCCCGCCGCCGGTCCCCGGGCCAAGCGACAACCTGCCGAGCGATCAGCAGCGCCAGCGTATCGCGCTGCTGGTGCCGCTGAGCGGGCCGCAGGCGGCCTGGGGCCAGTCGATCGCCAATGCGACGACGATGGCGCTGCTCGACACCAACGCCAAGACGATCCGGATTACGACCTACGATACCGCCGGCGGCCCTGCCGAAGCGGCGACCAAGGCGATGCGAGAAGGCAACAAGCTGATCCTCGGGCCGCTCTCGGGTGACGATATTCCGGCCGTGGCGGCGGTTGCGCGCGCATCGAAAGTGCCGCTGATCACTTATTCGAGCGAGGCCGACATGGCCGCGCGCGATGTGTTTATGCTCGGCACCAGCAGCAGCAACGCGATCGAACGGGTGGTATCATATGCCCATTCGCGCGGGATAAACCGCTTTGCCCTGCTCGCACCCAAGGGGAGCTACGGAACCCGCGCCAACGCGGCCTACGCCGCTGCGGTCAAGGCGGCGGGCGGCACGCTGGTCAGCACCCAGACCTACGACCGCTCGAACAGCTCGATCGTCAGCGCGGCGACCCGGCTGCGCACCCGCGGCGGCTATGAAGCCGTGCTAATTGCGGATTCGGGCAAATATGCCGCGATGGCGGCTCCCCAACTGAAGACCGCCGGTGCCGCAAGCCCGCGCATCCTCGGCACCGAGCTGTGGAGCGGCGAACTCGTGCTGAGCAAGACCCCGGCGCTGCGCGGTGCCTGGTTCGCGGCGATCTCGGACGCGCGGTTTTCGCGGTTTGCCGACAGCTACAAGGCCCGCTTCGGGACCGCGCCATACCGGCTCGCAACCTTTGGCTATGACTCAGTGCTGCTCGCGGTGCGGATCGCGCGTGACTGGCGCTATGGTGCGCCTTTCCCGGTCGCGCGGATGACCGACCGTGATGGCTTCCTCGGGCTCGACGGGCCGTTCCGCTTTGCCTCCAATGGCATCGGCGAGCGCGCACTCGAAGTGCGCGAGGCGCGCGCCGGCGGGATCACCATCGTCAGCGCTGCGCCAGACAAATTCATCGACTAGATCCTCCCCCGATGGGGGAGGAATTGCCACTCCCGCTTGCTTAGGCGAATCCGCTCCGCCTATAACCGCGACCATGTCCGAAGACCTGTTTGACAAGATGCCGACCAACACCGGCGAAACCTATGACGGCAGCGCCATCGAAGTGCTTGAGGGGCTCGAGCCGGTGCGCCGCCGCCCCGGCATGTATATCGGCGGGATTGACGAGCGCGCGTACCATCACCTCGCCGCTGAAGTGCTCGACAATGCGATGGACGAGGCGGTCGCGGGCCATGCCAACCGGATCGAGGTTACGCTCGACGAAGGCAACCGGCTGACCATCACCGACAACGGCCGCGGCATCCCGGTTGATGAGCACCCCAAATATCCCGGCAAGTCGGCGCTCGAGGTGATCCTGACCACGCTCCATTCGGGCGGCAAATTCTCGGGCAAGGCCTATGCCACCAGCGGCGGGTTGCACGGGGTGGGTGTGTCGGTGGTCAACGCGCTGTCCAGCCTCACCCGGATCGAGGTTGCGCGCGCCAA
>JARXKR010000058.1 GCA_030271565.1 Pseudomonadota bacterium | reverse complement strand
CCTTGAGTAGAGTTTTGGCGAAATCGATCCGGAACGGACCGAAGGGTGAATTCCAATTGACCCCGATGCCCACCGCAACGCGCGGCTTGGGCGAGTTGCCGACAAAGAACTCCTGGAACGGAGTTCCGGCAGAAACCACGTCGTTGGTTCCGGTGCAGGTCGCCGGGGGGGCGGTTGGAACACCGGCTTGGCTGGTCGCATAGTTGTTGGTCGCAACGCTGTTGCAGACCAGCGTATAGGGGAAGGTCAGCGGCAGCGGGTTGGGAGAGGTAATCCCCCACACTGCCCCAGCATCGACGAAGACCGACGGCCTGAGGCCCAATTCCTTGGCCCCCGACCCGAGCGGAATTTCAAGCTCGACGTGGCCAAGGTAGTAGTAACGTCCGCCGATCGCGTCGTCGGTCCAGTTTTTGCGGTCGGTCGCGAAGGTCCCAGTGGTGGTATCGAACGGCTTGCGCAGCACGCGCGGACCGACGCCACGGATATCAAAGCCGCGAATCTGTGGCTCACCGAGGTAGAAGCGGTCGGTCAGGCGAATGGGATCAGCGCCAGCCCCGACATTATTGCCGCCCCACGGCACAATCGCGCCGCCTTCAGCCCGCAGCGACAAGATGAAGCCCTTGCTCAGCGTGTAATACTGCGCGAAATTGCCGCGCACGCGGCCGTATTTGACCGAACCGCCGAGCCCCGCAACGTCGAGCGAGAGCGAGATCGATTTGCCGTGACCCGGGTGGATCCGATTATCGAGCGTGTCGTAAACCATCGCAACGCCCAGGATCGAACTGGTCCGCTTGCCCAGCGCATCGCACAGGTAGCGCCCGGCGATCAGCGGGTCGCACTGCAGCGTGCCGTTGACCCGGGTCGAATAGTATTGCGACTGATCGACTGCGACGTCGTCGTAGTTGAGCGTATAGCTGGCCACTGCCGAAATATACTCGGTGACCGGAATGCCGATCCGCGTCTGGAACCCGGTGGTGGCCTGCTTGTAAATCGTATTGCGGTTCGAATTGAGGTAGTTGAAGCTGTTGAGATCGCGCCGATAAACGTTCACCCCCAGACTGATATTGCGATCGAACAGGTAGGGTTCGGTAAAGCTGATATCGGCCTGTTTGGAATACTGCGAATAGGCAAGATTAAGCCCGATGGTCTGGCCGCGCCCGCGGAAATTGCGCTGCTCGATCGAGCCCTGGAAAATCAGCTTCTCAAGGCTCGAATAGCCCGCCGACAGCTGCAGCTGCCCGGTTGGCTTTTCCTCGACATTGGCTTCGAGGATGATCCGGTCTGGTGCCGAGCCGGGCTTTTGTTCGACTTCGAACTTTTCCTGGAAATAGCCGAGCGAGTTGATTCGCGCGGTCGACCGCTTGACTTGCAGCGAGTTGAAGGCATCGCCTTCGGCCAGACGGAATTCGCGGCGAATGACCTTGTCCTGCGTCAGCGTGTTGCCGTTGACGTCGATCTTCTCGACATAGACCCGCGGCGCCTCGGCGATCTGGAAGGTCAGGCCCATGGTGAGCTCGTCCTTGTTGCGCGCATAGTCGGGCCGCACGTCGGCGAAAGCATAACCGAACGCGCCGAGCGTTTCGTTGAGCTTGTCGATCGTATCCTCGACCATCTTGGCGTCGTACCAATCGCCCTTCTTCATCGGCAACTGCGAGGCAAGGCGCTCACCGTCGAAATCGCGCAGCTGGCTATCGACCTTGATGTCGCCAAATTTGTAGCGCGGACCTTCCTCGACCACATAGGTCAGGATGAAGTCCTTCTTGTCCGGGGTCAGCTCGGCTACTGCCGAAACGATACGGAAGTCGGCATAGCCCTTGGTCAGGTAGTATTGGCGGAGCTTCTGCTGGTCGAAGGCCATGCGGTCGGGATCGTAAGTCGTCCCCGCCGAGAAAATCTTGGTGATGCTGGCCTGCTTCGTGATCATTTGGTCACGCAGTTCGCCGTCCGAGAAATGATCGTTACCGATGATGTTGATTTGGCGGACCTTGCTCTTCGGGCCCTCATTGATCTCGAACACGATATCGACGCGGTTCTGGTCGAGCATGACCATCTTGGGATCGACCGAAGCGGCGAACCGGCCCTGGCGCTTGTACAGCTCGATGATTCGCGCGACGTCGGCGCGGACTTTGGAGCGGGTGAAAATCTGGCGCGGCGCGAGTTTGATCTCGGGCGTGATCTTCTCGTCCTTGATCCGCTTGTTACCCTCAAGCACGATGCGGTTGATGACCGGGTTTTCCTTGACCTCGATCGTCACGTTGCCGCCGTCGTTGGTGACCTTGACGTCGGAGAACAGTTCGGTCGCGAACAAGTCTTTCAAGGCCTGATCGGCCGTTGCCTGCGAATAAGGCTGGCCGATGCGCAGCTTGATGTACGAGCGAATTGTATCGGGTTCGAGCCGCTGCGCTCCATTGACGGTGATCGACTGGATCATGGTCACTGCGTCGGGAGCGATAACGACCGGAGCTGCGGCAACCGGTGCCGGAGCGGCGGGAGCGGGTGCTTGCGCCATGGCAGCACCGGCAAGGATCGTCGTCCCCATCAGCACCGCAGCCAGCCTGAGGCCAGCGCGGGCGGCAGTGGAACGATCGATCGAGCAAGGTGTATTAAGCACGGCTGTTCCCGTCAAATTGGGCTGCGGCGCATGCCCCAAACAGGCAGCGCGCCCGCAGCGAGCAGGCATGTCGCCGCCCTCTGC
This sequence comes from Pseudomonadota bacterium, assembly GCA_030271565.1. Taxonomy (GTDB): domain Bacteria; phylum Pseudomonadota; class Alphaproteobacteria; order Sphingomonadales; family Sphingomonadaceae; genus Novosphingobium. The sequence goes on along the minus strand of JARXKR010000058.1, from coordinate 10,072 downwards.
CCGATGCGTCCCGTCCGATCAAGCAAGTTGCTGCAACCTTCCGCAGAATTACTAGTCCCGCCCCGCAGTTCGTTCCCCCAGAGCGTCGCTCTACAGGAACATCCCGGCAAGGTCATTCACAGTGACGAAAACCGCAAAGGCCAGCACGAAGGCCATGCCGATGCGGAACGCCAATTCCTGACTGCGAAGACCCAGCGGCTTACGGCGGATTGCTTCCGCAGCATAAATCGCCAGGTGCCCGCCGTCGAGGGTCGGGATTGGCAGGAGGTTGATGAATGCCAAGTTAATTGAAATGAGCGCAGCGAACCCGACGAACTCAAGCCAGCCCAATGAGAGCATTTCGCCGGAGAATTTGGCGACCTTGGGCAGCCCGCCCATTTCCTTGATCGAGCGTTCGCCCACGATGATCTGCTTGAGCCCGATGGCCATCATTCGGGCGATCCCGAAGCTCTGGACAGAGCCGTACTGAACCGCGCGCAGCGGGTTCACGCGGGTCAGCTCGACCCCGGCGGCACCGATGCCGAGCAGGCCGCGGCGGTTCTCGTTACCAAACTGGTCCTTGGTCACGTCGAGCGCGAGTTTGACCGGGGCTTGCATCGTGCGCCCCGCTCGCTCGAACGCGACCGTGACCGTCTGGCCGGGATAAAGTGCAACGCGCGGCGCGATGTCGGTGAAATCTGCGATCTGCGCGCCGTCGATGGCGACGATCCGGTCGCCGGTCTGCAAGCCCGCAGCCTGCGCTGCCGAACCAGGCGAGAATCCGCCGATCACTGGCGGCGACGAGGGAATTCCAAAGGCCATCGCGAATCCAGCGAAAATCAGGATCGCGGTGACGAGGTTGGCCATCGGCCCGGCGAGGATGATGATCACCCGCTGCCACAGCGCTGCGGCGGCAAGGGTTCCCGCCGCGGCCGGCTTGCCCTGCGTGTCGGCGCTGGGCTTGCTCGAGGGATCGGCATCGCCGGCAAACATGACGTAACCGCCCAGCGGAAACGCCGCGATCCGCCAGCGGGTGCCGCGCTTGTCGATGCGGTGCCACAGCTCCTTGCCGAACCCGACCGAGAAAGTCTCGGCGCGGACCTTGAACAGCCGTCCGGCGTAATAGTGGCCGAGTTCATGGAGCACAATCAGCGGACCGAGCAGCAGCACGAAAGCGACAATGGTCAGCAGGAATGACGGGGAATGGACCAATTCAGGCAAGCTCCAACAGTTCGCGCGCGTGGGCCCGGGCCGCGTGATCGAGCGCGATCACATCGTCCAGATTGCCCGGCGCAGAGGGACTATAGCGCGACATCACTTCCGCTACCATTACCGCGATGCGGGTGAATGCGATCTGACCGGACAGAAACGCGGCAACCGCAATTTCGTTCGCGGCATTGAGCACCGCCGGCGCCGCCCCGCCCTGCTCCGCCGCCGCGCGGCACAACGCGGTGGCGGGAAAGCGCTTCTCATCGGGTGCGCGGAAGGTTAGTTCGCCCAACTTGGCCAGATCGAGCGGGGCGCAGGGCGTGTCCATCCGTTCTGGCCAGGCAAGGCACGAGGCAATCGGCACCCGCATGTCCGAAGGGCCGAGTTGCGCCAGCGTCGAGCCATCGCGGTATTCGACCATCGAGTGGACTACCGACTGCGGGTGGACCACGATCCGCAGCTTATCGAGGCCGACCGGGAACAGGTAGTGCGCCTCGATCAGTTCGAGCCCCTTGTTGAACATTGTCGCGCTATCGACGCTGATCTTGGCGCCCATGTCCCAGTTGGGATGCTTGACCGCTTGCGCCGGGGTGGCCTGGGCCAATTGCTCGGCGCTCCAGTCGCGGAACGGCCCGCCGCTGGCGGTCAGTGTTATACTTCGCACCTGATCCAAGATATTCCCTGCAAGACATTGGAAAATCGCGTTATGCTCGCTGTCGACCGGGAGCAACGTGGTGCCATGCCTGGCCACTGCTGCGATCATCACCGCGCCGGCCGAAACCAGCGCCTCCTTGTTGGCGAGTGCGACCGTCGCCCCGCGCTCGATTGCCGCCATGGTCGGCGCTAGCCCCGCGCAGCCAACGATTGCCGCGAGTGTCAGGTCGGCGCTGCGAGCAGCCGCCTCTACCAGCGCCGCCGCCCCGGCCGCCGCCTCTATCCCGCTTCCCGCCAATGCCGCGCGCAATTCGGGCAGGCAGCTTTCGTCAGCGACCACGGCGATCTCGGCAGAGAATTCCCGCGCCAGCGCCGCCAGCTCAGCCGCCTGACAATTCGCGGTGAGCGCGACGATCCGCCACTTGTCCCGCTCACGCCGCACCAGATCGAGCGTCGATGCGCCAATCGAACCGGTCGCGCCGAGGACGGTGAGCGAACGCATGGCCTAACCGCGCGCCGCGAAATTAAAGGTGGCGAGCAGCCCGATCACAAACATCACCGCGAGCATTCCGTCGGCGCGATCAAACAGGCCGCCGTGGCCAGGTATCAGATTGCTCGAATCCTTGACCCCGGCGCGGCGCTTCATCCAGCTTTCGAAGAAATCCCCGGCTTGCGCGACCACCGCAACGATTGCGCCGAGGGCAAGGCAGCCCCACACGCTCGGCATCTGGCTGATCGAAACCACCGTGGTGTCGTCGGGTCCGAGCCGGGCGGCTTCGTTGACTAGGCCGGTGAACCAGTCGCTCGCCGCGATCATCAGAGCGAGGTAAATCCCAGCAGATGCTCCGATAATCCCGCCGCCCAGCCCCGACCAGGTTTTCGACGGGCTGATCTTCGGGGCAATCTTGGGGCCACCGATCGCGCGGCCGGCGAAATAGGCGCCGATATCGGTGAAGATCACGCCCAGCAGCACGATTAGCAGCATCGGCCAGCCGGTCGCCGGATCGAGCCGCAGTACGTCGAACATGAAAGCAGCGAGCCCAACGTAAATCAGCCCTCCGAGCATCCACACCGCGCGCAGCGGGAGGCCAGGCACGAATTTCGCCACCAGCCCCCACCATTCCCACAGCACGCCTGCGGCCACGGCAACGACAAAGGCAGTCCAGAACCAGCCGCCGAGCCACAAAGCGCCGCCCGCAACCACGATCATCGCCACGGCTGAGGCCGCGCGGACGGGCAAGTCGGATTTTTTACCGTCCGCCATAGCGCCGATCCCGTCCGGCATAGACCTCCAGCGCCTCGCGCAAATTGTCGGGGGTGAAATCGGGCCACAGCACGTCGGTGAAGACCATCTCGGCGTAGGCCGCCTGCCACAGCAGGAAATTCGACAGCCGGACCTCGCCCGAAGTGCGGATCAGCAGATCGAGCGGCGGCAGGCCGGCGGTGTCGAGTTCGGCGGATATTGCCTCGGGGGTGATCTCGCCTTTGGCTGCGGCCTTGGCGGCGGCGCGGGCAATCTCGTCCTGGGCCCCGTAATTGAGCGCCACTACCAGCGTGGTGCCATCGTTGGCGGCGGTTTGCGCCAAGGCATCGTCGAGCAAGGCGACCACATCGGGTGCCATCGCGCGATAGTTGCCGATGACCTGCAGGCGGACGTTGTTTTCGACGAATTCCTTGAGATCGGCCATAATGTAGCGCTTCAAGAGCCCCATCAGCGCGGAGACTTCCTCTTCCGGGCGGCTCCAGTTCTCGGTCGAAAAGGCGTAGAGCGTGAGCACCTCCAGCCCCATTTCGCGCGCCGCACGGACCAGCGAACGCACCGCTTCGACCCCGCGCTGATGACCGACCGCGCGCGGCAAGTGCCGGGCCTTGGCCCAGCGCCCGTTGCCATCCATGATAATGGCGACGTGGCGCGCGGTTGAAGTGCTTCCCGCTTTGGTATCCTGAGCCTGCCGCAGGGTCACCGCCCCATGATTTCCTGCTCTTTGGACGCGGCGACATCGTCGACCGCCTTGATCTGCTCGTCTGTCAGCTTCTGGACCTCGGTTTCGCCGCGCTTGCGGTCGTCTTCCGAAATTTCCTTCTTGCTCTCATCGGTCTTGAGATTGTCGATCCCGTCGCGGCGAACGTTGCGGATCGCGACCCGGGCCTTTTCGGCGTAAGTATGCGCCAGCTTGGCGAGTTCCTTGCGGCGATCCTCGGTCAGGTCGGGGATCGGCAGGCGCAGGGTATTGCCATCGTTGATCGGGTTGAGCCCGAGCCCGGCCGAGCGGATCGCTTTTTCCACCGGGCCGATGTTGGTCTTGTCCCACACTTGCACGGTCAGCATGCGCGGTTCGGGCGCCGAGATAGTGGCGACCTGGTTGAGCGGCATCTGACTACCATAGACCGTCACCGTGACCGGCTCGAGCAGCGTGGTGTTGGCACGTCCGGTGCGCAGGCCCCCGAGATCGTGGCGCAGCGCTTCGACCGCGCCCTTCATCCGGCGTTCGAGATCGGCTTTGTCATATTTGGCCATGGTCCGGCTCCCCTACTTGACGACCGTCTGGGTGCCCTCGCCGCGCAGCACCTTGGCCAGGTTACCTCTTTCGCGGATTGAGAAGACGACGATCGGAATGTTGTTATCGCGGCACAGCGCCACCGCGCTCGCATCCATTACCTTCAAGTCCTGTGAGAGGACTGTGTTGTAATCGACTGTATCGTAACGCTTGGCATTGGGATTGGTCTTGGGATCGCTGTCATAGATCCCGTCGACGCTGGTCCCCTTGAGCAGCGCATCGCACTGCATTTCGGCGGCGCGCAAGGCAGCACCCGAATCGGTGGTGAAATACGGCGCGCCGACCCCGGCGGCAAAAATCACCACGCGGCCCTTTTCAAGGTGACGCTCGGCGCGGCGGCGGATCACCGGCTCGCACACCTGGTCCATCTGGACTGCGGATTGCACGCGGGTGTGGACGCCCTGCTGCTCAAGCGCGTTCTGCATCGCCAGCGCGTTCATTACCGTGGCGAGCATGCCCATGTAATCGGCCTGCGCGCGGTCCATGCCCTTGGCCGCGCCGGCCATTCCGCGAAAGATGTTGCCCCCGCCGATCACCAGGCAGATCTGCAAGCCGGTCGCCTGCGCCGCCTTCACTTCCTTGGCCAGTTCGGCGACGAATTCGGGATCGATCCCGAACTGCTGGTTGCCCATCAGCACTTCGCCGGACAATTTCAGCAGGATACGCTTGTAATTGGGCTTTGGCATGGGCTCGGACATCGCTCTCAGCTGCGTTTCGGGGGCCTTATACCGCTGGGGCAGGCATGCCAAGGTGTGGGCTGCGAATTGGCGGGAACTGCACTGAAACCACAAAAATGCTTTCGGCACGATCCTCTCCATTTTCACGAAGTGCAAATGGGGAGGTGGCAGTTCCGCAGGAACTGACGGAGGGGCATCAACGCCGGCGTCGATACCCCTCCGTCAGTCGCCAAGGCGACTGCCACCTCCCCATTTGGCTTCGCAAAATGGAGAGGATCTGTTTTTGATCAAGCTGTAGGCTGCGGAACGCCCGAGGCTGCAGCAACCTCAGCCGCAAAGTCGCTGACTTCCTTTTCGATGCCCTCGCCCAGCTGGAAGCGGACGTAGTCCTTGAGCACGATCTTGGTGCCCGCAGCCTTGCCTGCGGCTTCGACGACTTGCGCGATCGGGGTCTTGTTATCCATCACGAACACTTGGCTGAGCAGCGCGTTGTCCTTGGCGAACTTTGCTGCGGCACCATCGGCGCGCTTGGCGAGGATGTCGTCGGGGATCTGCTTGCCGCTCTTGGCCGCTTCCTCAACCGCCTTGTCGAGCGCGATCTTGCGCTCACGCTCAAGCACGGCGGGATCGAGATCGTCGACCGACAGCGCCTGCGGGAAAGCCGCCGCGATGTGCATCGCGATCTGCTTGCCGAGCGGTTCGAGCACGTCGGCACCAGCTTCGCTCTCGAGCGCGACCAGCACGCCGATCTTGCCGAGCAGCGGCGCGGCGGCATTGTGCATGTACGGCACGACCACGCCGCTGGAGACCGCAACGGTCTTCATCCGGCGAACCTGCTGGTTCTCACCGATGGTGGCGACGTTGTTGGTCAGCTTGTCCGAGACGGTGCCGCCGTCGGGGTAAGCCGCGCCCTTGAGCGCTTCGACATCGTCCGAGCTGGCACCGAGCGCGACTTGGGTGGTCTTGCGCACGAAGTCCTGGAACTGCTCGTTCTTGGCGACGAAATCGGTTTCCGAGTTCACTTCGACAGCGACCCCGCGAGTGCCCGAAACCGCGACCCCGACCAGCCCTTCGGCGGCGGTGCGGCTCGACTTCTTGGCAACCGCAGCAAGACCCTTGGCGCGCAGCGAATCCACTGCGGCTTCGATATCGCCACCAGTTTCGTCGAGCGCCTTCTTGCAGTCCATCATGCCGGCGCCGGTGCGCTCGCGCAGGTTTTTCACGTCAGTGGCAGTGTAAGCCATTGCGCCTATCCTTCTTTAAAACAGGGTAGCCGCCGGACCCCGCAAGGGACCCGGCCGGCCATCAATCCGCTTTGCCCAATCAGGCTTCGGTAGCAGTTTCTTCGACGGTGACTTCGTCTGCGATTGCAGCGACCTCTTCCATCGTCGGCTCTTCGGCAGCCGGAGCGGCCTCTTCGGCCACAACGTCTTCAACCGGGGCAACGTCCATCGCGCCAATGTCCACGCCCGAGTCGACCACACCTTCGCGGTGGCCCTTGGTGGCAGCCGAAGCGATCGCTTCGCAGTACAGGCGCACCGCACGGCTGGCATCGTCGTTGGCCGGAACCGGGAAGGCGATGCCATCGGGCGACACGTTCGAATCGAGTACCGCGACGACCGGAATGCCAAGCACGTTGGCTTCCTTGATCGCGAGCTCTTCCTTGTTGGCGTCGATCACGAACATCACGTCGGGAATGCCGCCCATGTCGCGGATGCCGCCGAGCGACAGCTCAAGCTTGTCACGCTTGCGCGTCAGGTTGAGGACTTCCTTCTTAGTCAGTCCCGCAGTGTCGCCTGAAAGCTGCTCTTCAAGCGACTTCATGTACTTGATGCGCTGGCTGACTGTCTTCCAGTTGGTGAGCATACCGCCCAGCCAGCGGTGGTTGACGTAATGTTGGCCGCAGGCGCGCGCGGCCTGGGCGATCGGTTCCTGCGCCTGGCGCTTGGTCCCGACAAACAGGACCTTGCCGCCGGCCTGAACCGTGGCCGAGACGAAATCGAGCGCACGCGCGAACAGCGGCACGGTCTGCGACAGGTCAAGAATGTGAATGCCGTTGCGGGCGCCGAAAATGTACGGCTTCATCCGCGGGTTCCAGCGGTGGGTCTGGTGGCCGAAGTGTGCGCCGGCCTCGATCAATTGCTGCATCGTGACGACTGGAGCCGCCATAAGTATTTCCTTCCGGTTGAACCTCTGGGAAGCTGGAACCGTGCGGTCAAAACCCGCTGCGGCACCGGTATGGGCGCTTCCCATGTGGATTTGTCTGACGGGATAATCCCCGCAGGCCGCGCGCCCCTAACCGGGTTCGCGGCGCAAATCCAGCAAAATGTGACGAAACGGCGGCGTTCGATTGTCGCTTGACACGAAAGAACATATAGGGAACATTGACGTTAGTTAGCCGCGTTTGGAACTTTTCAGGTTGTCCACACGTTATCCACAGGTCCCCCCACAGGGCGCGACGGAGTAGAGATGATGATCGCTGTTGGTTTGACTGCACTGTTCGCGCTTGCCGCAATCGCCGCGCTGGGCACACTCGGGCTCTCGATCGCTGCGGCGCTGCCGCGCATTGCCGGGATCAAGGCGGCACTGGCCGATTGCCCGCAAACGCGAGAGCTGCGCTTCACCATTCGCGAGATCACGGTCAGCCCGCGTCACGGCCAGGTCGCCTCCTTGCCGGTGCGGATCAAGCCGCTGGCTTTGCCTCAGCCGCTGCGCGCTGCCGCCTGATTTTGGAATAAAGCAGCATCGCCACTGGAAGCATCGCGAGATAGACCGCGCAGATTCCGACCAGCGTCCACCATGGCTCGGTCAGCAGTCCAGCCGCAACCATTCCAAACAGCGCGATCACTTCGATCCGAACCTGCTTGCGCGGGCGCAATTTGCTCCAGCTGAGCGTGGCAACATTAGAAATCATCAGGAATGCCATCGCCGCCAGCCACACGCTGACCAGCACCGGATTGCGGAACAGCGGATTTGCAGTCTCGAAAAACAGGTAGAGCGGCAGGAACGCGAGGCCTGCCCCGACCGGCGCGGGAACCCCGGTCAGGAACCCGGCGGTCTTGCGCGGTTCATCGGCTAGATCGATCCGCGCATTGTAGCGCGCCAGGCGCAAAGCACAGGCAATCGCATAGGCCAGTGCGGCGAACCAGCCGACGCGCGGCAAATCCTGCAACGACCACAGGAACAGCACCAACGCCGGAGCAACCCCGAACGAGACATTGTCGGCCAGACTGTCAAGCTCGGCCCCGAACCGCGATTGCGCCTTGAGCAGCCGCGCGACACGTCCGTCGAGCCCGTCGAGGATCCCGGCAAGCACGACCGCCTGCACGGCCTTTTCGAAATCGTGGGTAATCCCGAAGCGTATACCGGTCAGCCCCGCGCACAGCGCCGCCGCAGTAATCGCGTTGGGCACCATCGCGCGCAGCGTCAGCCCCGGCCGAACCGGCTCGATATTCACTGCCGCGCACCTTCGATCAACATGGCTTGGCCGGCTTGTGCCAGCACCGTCTCACCCGCAATCGTCCGTTGGCCGACCAGCACCTGCGGCTCGGTCCCGGCCGGCAGGTACACATCGACCCGGCTGCCGAAGCGGATCAGCCCGACCCGCTGCCCGGCAGCCAGCATGTCCCCCGGCTTGACGAACGGCACGATCCGGCGCGCAATCAGCCCGGCGATCTGGGTGAACCCCACCGCGAGCCCGCCGGCCTGATCGATCAGGATATGCTGGCGTTCGTTCTCTTCGCTCGCCTTGTCGAGATCGGCGTTGAGAAACTTGCCCGGGATATAGACCACCCGGCGCACCGTCCCGCCAATCGGCGCGCGATTGATGTGGACGTCGAACACTGACATGAAAATCGAAATGCGGGTGACCATGCCCCCGGGCAGCCCAGGGGTGCCGTTACCATCGTCCTGGACCAGCTCGCGCGGTGGTTCCATCTGTTTGATCAGCGTAATGAGGCCATCGGCCGGGGCGACGATCAGCCCATCGCCGAGCGGGGTGACCCGGCGCGGATCGCGGAAGAAGGCAAGGATGCCGAGCACCAGCACGCCGGCCGGCCAAGCCAACGTCTCCCACGCCATGAAAGCGAAAGCAGCGCAGACCACGGCTCCGGCGAGCGCGAACTTGCGTCCTTCGGGGTGAACGCTGGGCCATCCCCACGCCGCTTCGCCGCGCCCGCGGTTGTCGAGAATGTCACCAGCCAATTTACATTACCTTCCGCACGAACACGGTTCCGGCGGAATAGCCCGCACCGAACGAGCAGATAGTCCCGATATCACCATGCACAAGATCGGCGCTATGTTTATGAAAAGCAATGATCGATCCCGCGCTCGAGGTATTGCCGTAGCTATCGAGCACGGTGGGGCTTTCGTCCTCGCTCGCCTCGTGCCCGAGCACGCGCTGCGCGATCAGCCGGTTCATCCCCTGGTTGGCCTGGTGCAGCCACAGCCGCCTGAGGCCCGCCGGTTCGAGGCCCAGATCGGCCGCGTGATCGCAGATCATCGCCGCGACCATCGGGACCACTTCCTTGAACACCTTGCGCCCTTCCTGGACGAACAGCTTGTCCGGCGTGCCGATCGTCTCGGGCGTGGCGCAATTGAGGAAGCCGAAGTTGTTGCGGATGTTGTTGGAGAAGACCGTCTTCAAACGGGTGCCGACGATCTGCCAATGCGATGTCGGGGCCATGTCCGCCGCCTCGACCAGCACCGCTGTCGCAACGTCGCCAAAGATGAAATGGCTGTCGCGGTTGCGCATGTTGTTGTGGCCGGTGCAGATTTCCGGGCTGACCACCAGCACCGACCGCGCGTGACCGGCGCGGATGAAATCGGCGGCGGTCTGGATCCCGAAAGTCGCCGAAGAGCAGGCAACGTTCATGTCGAACCCGAAGCCTTCGATGCCAAGCGCCGCCTGAATTTCGATCGCCATCGCCGGATAAGCGCGTTGCATGTTCGAGGCGGCGCAGAGCACCGCGTCGACGTCCTTGGCATCACGCCCAG
>JARXKR010000057.1:4577-12773 GCA_030271565.1 Pseudomonadota bacterium | reverse complement strand
CGCCGCGACCAGCCAGATCCCCCACCACACGCAGGCATCGCCGAAGTAATTGGGGTGGCGGGTATAGCGCCACAGCCCGGTGTCGAGCACTTTGCCCTTGCATGCCGGATCGGCGCGGAACTTTTTCAATTGCGCATCGCCGATCGTTTCGAACAGTATGCCGGTCAGCCACAGTGTGAGCCCTGCCCAGGCCAGCGGCCCGATCGGGGCGGGCTGGCCGCTGGCCAGAATGCCGATCTGCGCGGGCAGGCTGGTCACGAACAGCAGCACCGCCTGCGGTCCGAACACCACTTTGAACGCCGCGCTGCCATAGCGGCCCGCATCGCGCGCCTTGCCCAGCATCCTGGCATAGCGCGGATCCTCGCCATGTTCGCGCCAGCGCAGGAACAGGTGCAGCCCGAGCCGCAGCCCCCACAGCGCAGTCATGGTGAGCAGCAGCAGTGCTCGGGGTCCCGGCTCAGCAACTTGCACAAAACTGGCGAGCGCCAGCACCGCCATCCCCGCGCCCCACACCGCGTCGATGAACGAGACATCGCCGATCCGCACCGCGACCCAGCACAACAGCACCATCATGGTCAGATCGACTGCGGCGTTTATGAGCAAAGCTTCAAGCATCGTGTTCTCCTGCGGCTTTGGTCACCGTTGCTGCGAGCAATTCCCAGCGTGCGTGGCCCGGCATCACGGATTGGTAGAACGCCAGCAACTTGGCCAGGTCTGCTGCATAATCACCGCTGGGCATGATCGGCGCGCCGAGGCCGCCGCGTTTGGCGGCATTGTCGACCCACGCCGGGACCAGCGGCACGCCTGCGCCCAGAGCAATGTGGTAGAAGCCCGAACGCCATGGTTTGACCGGCGAGCGCGTTCCCTCGGGCGCGATCACCAGTCCCAGTTCATCGCGCGCGGCAAAGGCCGCAATCACCTGATCGACGTAGTTCATGTTCTTGGCCGAACGGTCGACCGGGACCCCGCCCATGTCGAACATGAACCGGCGCAGCGGCCAGCGGAACAGGCTGGTCTTGCCCATGAAACTGGGGGTGATGCCGTAGTGGTAAGTCGTCCCGGTAAAGAAAACGAAGTCCCAGTTGGAGGTGTGCGGCACCCCCAGGATGATGCAGCGGCGCGGAATCGGACCGGGCGGGGGGTCAAGCTTCCACCCCTTCCAGCGGAACAGCGCCAGTACCGCGCGCTTGACCAGCCGCGAGGACAGACTGGACACGCTCAAAACCCAGCTCCGCCCGGCCAGGTCGGAGCCGCGAGGCCCATCACCTTGAATAGCAGGCCCATTTGCCCTTCGCCGACCAGGCGCTCTTGTGCGGCAGCAATCGCGGCGGCATGCTGCGGAGCCTGCTGCGCCAGGGTCTGCGCGCGGGCCTCGATCCCCAGGTTGCGCAGCCAGCGGCCCTGCGCCGTCGTGCCCAGCCAGCGGCACCCGCGCGACTGGGCAATCGGGGCCAAGCTGGCAAAGTCGACATGCGCGCTCAGGTCGGCCTCGCCCGGACCCACGAACGGATCGACCTTGAGGTGCTGGCGCACCGCTTGCAGGGTCGAGCCATCGCGCAGGGTGTCATGGCCATAATCGATGAACAATGCCGCGCCGCCCTGGTCGATCAGCCGCCCGGCCACCTCATAAACGGTCGCCGCCGCGCCCGGATTGGTCTCGATAATTGTGCCCGGCGCGGCGTTGCGGCGGGCTTCGGGGACCGCGGCGTCCATCGGTTGGCTGCCCGCCATGCAGACGAACTTGTCGCCTTCTGGCACCACCATCCGCTCGCGCCAGCCGTCCTCGGTTTTGACCAGCTGGCGCACCGGCAGCGCATCGAGGAACTCGTTCGCGACCAGCAGGATCGGGCCATATGGCGGCAAGGTCGAAAGATCGTGATGCCACTGCGCGCCGGGCAGCGCGGCCAACTGGATGTCCTTGAGCGCGGTCGAACCTTCGACGAAATGGATCGACGGCTCCAGCCCGTAACGCTTGGCGGCGCGCAGCGCATCGGTGGCGAGCGTCCCGCGTCCGGGGCCCAGCTCGACGTAATGCACCGGCTCCTCGCGCCCGGCGTTGATCCACATGTCGGCCAGCCACAGCCCGATCAGCTCGCCGAACATCTGGCTGATCTCGGGCGCGGTGACGAAATCGCCCGCGAGGCCCAGCGGATCGCGCGAGGCATAGTAGCGCGCGTTGGCCTCGCCCATGTAATGCATCAGGCTGATCGGGCCGGTATTGGCAATCAGCCGCCGGAATATCGCCGCCAGCGGATCAGCGGGCGCGGCTTCATTCATCAGGCGGTGGGGGCCGGATCGCTGGCCGGCGGGATCACGACCTCGGCGCTGCCCAGTGCGGGCTGTCGCAGCGCGCGGACCATGAAGAACAGCCCCACCACCATCAGCGGGATGGTCAGCCATTGGCCCATCGAGAACCCGGTGGTGCGGACAAATTCCTTCAGCTGCTCATCGGGCTGGCGGAAGTATTCGACGGTGAACCGCGCGAGCGCGATGCCCAAGGTAAACGTGCCGACCAGCAAGCCTGGCCGCCAGCGCGCGCGGGTTTTCCAGAACATCGCCAGCATTACCACCGCGAGCAGCGCGCCTTCGAGCAACGCCTCGTACAACTGGCTCGGGTGCCGTGCCGCATCGCCCCCGCCGGGGAAGACCATCGCCCACGGCACATTCGCACCGGCTTCTCGCCCCCACAGCTCGCCATTGATGAAATTGGCCAGTCGGCCGAACAGCATCCCCATTGGCACCGGCACCGAAATGTAATCACATACCCGCAGGAAACTGAGCTTGTTGCGCCACGTGATCCAGGCAATCGCGAGCAGCACGCCGACCAGTCCGCCGTGAAAACTCATGCCCCCGTTCCACAGCTTGATCAGTTCGCCGGGCTGGGTCCACAGGCTCGGCAGGTCGGTCCCGCTGCCGGTGTAGAAGGTGGCATAGCCGAGCCGCCCGCCGAGGATCACGCCGAGCGTGCAGTAAAAGAACAGGTCATCGACATGACGCTGCGCCATCGGCGCGCCGGGGGCCTTCAATGTCTTGGAGACGTGCCAATAGGCAAATACGATCCCGGCGAGATAGGCCAGACTGTACCAGCGCAGCTGGAAATCACCCCAGCGGGTATCGATGTGGAACAGGTAGGTCTTGAGGCCTAGGTCGGCCCAGTTAAGCGGCGCGGTTGCAGCAGGGGCGGCAGCAGCGGCAGCCAGTTGCAGCGATAGTGACAGCAAGACGGGAACCCCTTAAGCATCAGACTGCCAAAGGCGGGCAGCGATTGCCGCGCCTTTTGGCACAATGCAGACCGGAAACAAACCCGGCGCAGTAAATTGGGAACAGGAAACGGGGCGCGAAAGGGGCGAACCCGGTGCCTCGCATAAAGGACGCCGCATGGCCACTGCACTCGACAAGTCGCTTGAATCAATTGTGACGCGGATCACCGCACCTGGCGAGCTGCTGGAAATCGATCATATCGAGCGGTTCGGACGGCAATTGCCCGTACTCAAGAATGCCCCGCCGACGCTGGCTGCCTATTTCGATCAGTTCTGCGTGCAGCACGGCGATACCGAATTCCTCGTCGACGGCGCGATCCGAACGACTTTTGCCGAGGTCCACGCCGCCGCACGCGAAGTCGCGGGCGCGCTGATCATCGGGCAAGGCGTGCAGAAGGGCGACCGGGTCGGGATCGCCGCGCGCAATTCGACCAATTGGATCGTCGCCTACATGGGCGTGCTGATGGCGGGCGGCTGCGCCTGCTTGCTCAACGGCTGGTGGAGCGGCGAGGAAATGGCCGCCGGGGTCGAACTGACCGGGTGCAAACTGGTACTCGCCGACCCGCAGCGTGCCGCGCGGATCACCGATCTCCACCTCGCCACGCGGGTGGTGGTGTTCGAGCACGACCAGCCATGGCGCGACGGGCTGAGCGCGGTATTGGCGCATGGCGGGGACAGCTCAACCCCGCTGCCCGAACTGACCGGCGATGACATTGCGACGATCCTCTACACCTCGGGCTCGACCGGGCAGTCGAAGGGCGCCTGGTCCGATCACCGCGCGGTGGTGCAGGCGGTGTTCAACTATGTCGCGCAGACCTTGATGGTGCTCACCCACCTGACCGATCAGGGTGACGCCCCGACCATGCAGCCGTGCACGCTGGTCAGCGTGCCGCTGTTTCACGTCACCGGCGAAGTGCCGCTGTTCCTCCAGAGCTTCGCGATCGGGCGCAAGCTGGTGATGATGCCCAAGTGGAACGCCGAAGAAGCGATGCGGCTGATCGAGGCGGAGAAGGTCACCTATTTCGTCGGGGTGCCGTTGATGAGCTTCGAAATCGCCACCCATCCCGACCGCGAGAAGTACGACCTGTCGAGCTGCACCGCTTTTGCCGCAGGCGGCGCGCCGCGTCCGGTCGATCACGTCAAGCGGATCAAGGAAGCACTGCCCCACGCCTTTCCGCTGCTCGGCTATGGCCTGACCGAAACCAACGCGGTCGGCTGCGGCAACCTCAACGAGAACTACCTCGCCAAACCAGGCTCGACCGGGACCGCGTCGAAGCCGCTGGTCGAGCTGGGGATCCTGAACGATGCCGGCGACCAGCTTCTGGCCGGCGAGATCGGCGAAATCGCGATCCGCACCATCTGCAACTTTGGCGGCTACTGGGACAACACCGAGGCGACCAAGGCTGCGATCATGCCCGACGGGTTCTTCCGCTCGGGCGATCTGGGCTATCTCGACGCCGATGGCTACCTGTTCATCGTCGACCGCAAGAAGGACATCATCATCCGCGGCGGCGAGAATATCAGCTGCATCGAAGTGGAAGAAGCGATTTACGGCCATCCCGATGTGGCCGAAGCCAGCGTGTTCGGGATGCCCGACGAGAAGTTCGGCGAACTGCCGACGGGCGTGTTTCTGCTCAAGGATGGCCGCAGCCTGACCGAGGCGGAGCTGCGCGAATACCTGGGGCAGACAATGGCCCCGTTCAAGGTCCCGGTGCGGCTGTGGCAGGAACATGAAACGCTGCCGCGATTGGGCACCGAAAAGGTTGACAAGCGCACGCTCAAGGCCCGTTACCTGACCGTGTGGGAAAGCGAACAGACAGCGAAAGCGTAAGTCCGGCGAAGATAGCCGATCAGCGCGCGGTGATCGATCGCCGAGCGCTGGCAGGGGCGATTTCCGATGCAGTAGCGGTGTCCGGCCCAGTCAAGGCGCGGCCCCAGGTGGTGGAACTGTTGCGCGGTGCGCTTGCCACGGGCCGCGCCGAAATCGCGCGGCGGCTGCTCGCGCATCCCTCGGCCGGGCATGACTGCGCCGAGGCCCAGGCTTTCCTGGTCGATCAGCTGGTCCGCACGATCCACGATCACGTCACCGCCGATGTTTACCCCTCGCACAACCGCACCAAGGGCGAGCGGCTGACGATCATGGCGGTGGGCGGCTATGGCCGCGGCGAGATGGCCCCGCATTCGGACGTCGACATCGCCTTCATCACCCCGGGCAAGCAGACCGCGTGGTGCGAACAGGTGATCGAGGCGATGCTCTATTACCTGTGGGACCTGAGCCTCAAGGTCGGCCAGTCGAGCCGCTCGCTCGATGACGTGGTGCGGATGGGCAAAAGCGACCTGACGATCCGCACCGCGCTGCTCGAAGGGCGCTATGTCTGGGGCGACCAGGCGCTGTTCGATGAAGCGCGGGCGCGGTTCTGGGCCGAAGTCGTCGCCGGGACCGAGCGCCAGTACGTCGCCGAGAAACTGGCCGAACGCAACGAACGCCACAAGCGGCAGGGCGACAGCCGCTATGTGGTCGAACCCAATGTGAAAGAGGGCAAGGGCGGCCTGCGCGACCTGCACACGCTGTACTGGATCGGCAAGTACATCCACCACGTGCGCGATGTGTCCGAACTGGTCGATGTCGGCCTGCTGACCGGGACCGAGTACCGCGCCTTCCGCCGCGCCGAGAACTTCTTCTGGGCGGTGCGCTGCCACCTCCACACCATCACCGGGCGCGCCGAGGACCGGCTGACCTTCGATCTCCAGCGCGAAGTTGCCGCGCGGATGCAGTTCGCCGATCGTCCAGGCAAGAGCGCGGTCGAGCGGTTCATGCAGTACTTTTTCCTCCAAGCCAAACACGTCGGGCATCTGACCGGGCTGTTCCTCGCCCAGCTTGACGAGCAGTCAGCGAAAAAGACCCCGCGCGGGCTGCTCGCAGGGTTCCGCGCGCGCAAGCGCAGCCTCAAGGGCTTCGAAGTGTTCGGCGGCAAGATCAACGTGCCCTCGGATGCGTTCTTCGCCGAAGACCCCGCCCGGCTGCTCGAAATCTTTGTCTTGGCAGATAGCCATCACCTCGAAATTCACCCCGAAGCAATGCGGCTGGCTTTGCGCGATGCGCGGCTCGTCGATGGCCTGCGCCACGATGACCGCGCCAACGCGCTGTTCCTCGATCTGCTGACCAGTCGTAACGATCCCGAGACGGTGTTGCGCTGGCTTAACGAGGCGGGGGTGTTCGGGCGGTTCGTGCCCGATTTCGGCCGGGTTAACGCGCAGATGCAGTTCGACATGTACCACCACTACACGGTCGACGAACACACCATCCGCGCGATCGGGCTGATCGCGCGGATCGAAAAGGGCGAGCTCAAGGCCGATCATCCGATGGCCTCGGTGATCGTCCACAAGCTGGTTCACCGCCGGGTGCTGTACGTCGCGATCCTGCTCCACGATATCGCCAAAGGGCGGCACGGGGACCATTCCGAACTGGGCGGCGAAGTCGCCTTGAAACTGTGCCCGCGGCTAGGGCTGAGCCCGGAGGAGACGCAGCTGGTCGCTTGGCTGGTGCGCACCCACCTGCTGATGAGCGCGGTCGCATTCAAGCGCGACCTCGCCGATTACAAGACGATCACCGATTTCGTCGCCTCGGTCCAGACGCTCGAACGGCTGCGGTTGCTCGCGCTGCTGACCATCGTCGATATCCGCGCGGTCGGGCCGGGGGTGTGGAACGGGTGGAAGCGGCAGCTGATCAACGAGCTATACGACGCCGCCGAGGAGCGCCTCCGGCTGGGCCACGTCGAGCATGGCCGGACGCAGCGCGTCGCGGCCAAGCAGGCGGCAGTGGCGGCACGGATGGGCAAGGGCGATGGGCTTGCCCCCAAGACCGCCAAACTGTTCAACGATGCTTACTGGATCGCCGAGCCCGAGGATATCATCGCGATGAACCTCGCGCAGCTCGAAGCAGCCAAGGGTTCGCCGCTCGATGTCCACACCGAGTATTACGCGGCGCGCGGGGCAACGCTGGTCACGGTGATCGCCGCCGATCATCCGGGGCTGTTCTACCGCATCGCTGGCGGCATCCACCTCGCTGGCGGGAACATCATCGATGCGCGCATCCACACCGCGCGCAACGGCATGGCGGTCGATAACTTTCTGGTGCAGGACCCGCTCGGACGTCCGTTCTCGGAAGACAGCCAGCTCGCCCGGATCCGCAAGATGATCGAGGACGCGCTGGCCGGCCGGGTCAAGCTGGTCGCGCAGCTTACCGCGCGCCCACACGCGCGCCCGCGCGCCGATGCCTTCGCGGTCAGCCCGGCGGCCGAGTTCGACAATGCTGCATCGAACCGCTTTACCGTGATCGAAGTCAATGCGCGCGACCGCCCGGCGCTATTGAGCCGCCTCGCGCGTGCACTGTTCGAGGCCAAGCTGATGGTCCACTCCGCGCACATCGCCACTTACGGCGAACGCGCGATCGATACCTTCTACGTAACCGACTTGTTCGGCGAGAAGGTGGATTCGGTGCAGCGCTTGAAGGCGCTGGAGAAGAAGTTGGTCGAGGCGGCGGAGGAGCAGGGCGCTGAGGTGGCGGCGGCATAGTTAGCTTTACGCCACTCCCTCAACCGGCACCTTCAACCAGTGGAATCCCTTTGTCGCGCGCAGAGTGACGGGCTGCTACAAGGCTCGATCCTGCCATCGTGCAAGCCAACCACGCGACAATTAGCGCATCGACCGCCAAAATCGGCCAATCGAGCCATCGCGGTGTGAGTGCGATCGCGAGATAGCCGAGCCCATAGTGAACCACCATCAGCGGCAAGATGCAGGCGATGGCATAACCCAGCGTGCGCCAGAACGATCCGGTCATGATTTTTAACGACCGTAGCGGACCGATTGCAGAGTTGCCGAGCGGCCAAGCGACGAACCAGGCGGTGAGGTAGAGACCGAATATCGACCAGATAGC
>JARXKR010000057.1:2141-4477 GCA_030271565.1 Pseudomonadota bacterium | reverse complement strand
GCGGCCAAGCGACGAACCAGGCGGTGAGGTAGAGACCGAATATCGACCAGATAGCCGCAATGGCCGGACCAACCCATTTGCTCGCTTGCCCCGTCTGCCCAAGCAGCGATCCCAATGGCGGGCTAAACAAGGCATAGGCCTGGAATCCCGACTGCAATGCCAACAACACCAACCACAGCCGGAATGCCGGCTGTTCGATCCGCGCGGCCTTGGACTGGTCCGCCAAAGCCATGAAGCGCACAAACCAATAGCCGGGCACCAGCAAGGCGATGGTCTTGGCAAAGCCGAAAAGCATCCGCAAAGGATCGTGCTCTACCGCCTTGGCCGCAGCAATGCTTTCATACATTCCACTGCGAACCTCGACCACGTGTTGGACAAATTCGACCACAGCAGGAATTAAAAACAGCAATGGCAACAACAAAGCCGCGCGCAAACCGCTGTAATAGACTGACTTGATATTACCCCACATTGCCCGGCCCCATCATGTTAACCGGAACTTGTTCTGAGTAACATAGGGTTCAGTTCGCTGGTTGCAATCACCCGCTGCGGAACGCATTCGTAATCGGATAGCGCCGGTCGCGCCCGAAGTTCCTTGTCCCCAGCTTGACCCCCGGCGGGGCCTGGCGGCGTTTGTATTCGGCGACATTGAGCAGGCGTTCGATCCGCACCACTGTCTCGCGTTCGAATCCCTCCGCCACCAGCTGGTCGACGCTCTTTTCGTGTTCGACCAGCCCGAGCAGGATCCCGTCGAGCACCGGGTAGGGCGGCAGCGAATCTTCGTCCTTCTGGTCGGGGCGCAGTTCGGCGCTGGGCGGACGGGTGATGATCGCCTCGGGCATGACCGGCCCATCGGAGCCGAGCCCGATCTTGGGCTTGTGGAGATTGCGCCAGCGCGAGATCGCGAAGACGGTCATCTTGTAGGCGTCTTTGAGCGGGTTGTAGCCGCCCGCCATGTCGCCATAGATCGTCGCGTATCCGACGCTCATTTCGCTCTTGTTACCGGTGGTCAGCAGCATCGGGCCGAACTTGTTGCTGAGCGCCATCAGGGTCACGCCGCGGATCCGGCTCTGGATGTTTTCCTCGGTGGTATCGACCGCGACATCGGCGAAGCTGCCCGACAGCATCGTGTCGAATGCCTCGACCGCCGGGGCGATCGCGATCGTGTCGAGCTTGCATCCGATCATCGCGGCGCACTTGGCCGCGAGATCGAGGCTGAGCTGGCCGGTAAACCGGCTCGGCAGCATGACGCACCACACCCGGTCCGGCCCGAGCGCATCGGCGGCAATCGCGGCGCAGATCGCGCTGTCGATCCCGCCCGACAGACCGAGCACTACGCCGGGGAAGCGGTTGCGGTTTACATAGTCGCGCAGTGCCAGCACCATCGCGCAGTAAATGTCTTCCGGGTGATCGGCGAGCAGCGCGACTTCACCCTTGTCGCAGCGCCAGCCATTCGCGCTGCGGGTCCAGCGGGTGGTGACCTCCTGCTCTTCCCAGTCGGTCAGCTGCACCGCGAGCCCGCCGTCGCCGTTGACCACGAAGCTCGCCCCGTCGAACACCAACTCGTCCTGCCCGCCGACGCGGTTGAGATAGGCGAGCGGCAGCCCGGTATCGACCGCGCGGCGTTTGGCCACCCCGTCGATCCGCAGCGTGTCCTTGTCGATCTCATAAGGGCTGCCGTTGATGCAGATCAGCAGCTCGGCGCCGAAATCCGCAAGATGCCGGCACACGTCGGGGTGCCAGATGTCTTCACAGATCGGCAGCCCGATCATCACCCCCTTGAACACGATCGGTTCGGGCAGAGGGCCGGGCTGGAACAGCCGGATCTCGTCGAAAGTGCCGTAATTGGGCAACTCATGCTTGAGCCGGATCGCAGCGACCTTGCCCTGGTCGAGCAGCGCCACCCCGTTGTGCAGCGCGCCGTCGATCACGAAGATCGAGCCGACCAGCATCGCCGGGCCGCCGTCGCTCGTCACTTTGGCCATGCGGTCAAGTTCGGCGGCGGCGCGTTCGACCAATGCGGGTTTGAGCACGAGGTCTTCGGCCGGGTAGCCGATCAGCTGCATCTCGGGAAAGACGATCAGGTCGCTGCCAGTTGCGCGGGCCCGTGCCGCGAGCATCGCTGCGGCATTGCCGGCGATATCGCCGACCGACTGGTTGAGCTGGGCCAGCGTGATGGAAAGCGTATCGACCATGGTGTCTTCCCTAAGCCGCCCGAACGCGTTAGCCAATGCAGATGATGAACCCCGCACCGTTCGACCAGGCTGTTGCCTCCGCTAACCTGCCCGGCGCCGTCGGCATGATCGTCGACAAGGACGGCGTGACCTTTGCCCGCACCT
>JARXKR010000057.1:0-2041 GCA_030271565.1 Pseudomonadota bacterium | reverse complement strand
CCCGGCGCCGTCGGCATGATCGTCGACAAGGACGGCGTGACCTTTGCCCGCACCTTGGGCGAGGCCGATGCGGTCGGCCACGTGCCGATGCGCGAGGATACACTGTTCCAGATCGCCTCGATGACCAAGGCGATCACCTCTGTGGCGGCGATGCAATTGGTCGAAGCCGGACGGCTGAGTCTCGATGCCGATATCGGCGCGGTCTTGCCCGATCTCGCCAATCCGCAAGTGATGGTCGGCACCGGCGCTGGCGGCAAACCGGAGCTGCGCCCCGCCAAAGGTCCGATTACGCTGCGCCACCTGCTCACCCACACCGCGGGGCTGGGCTATTTCTTCATTCACCCCGAAGTGCTCGGCTATTACGCCGCCACCGGCATGCCCGAGCCGGGCTCGCTCGCCTCGATCAAGATGCCGCTGATGTTCGATCCGGGCGAGAGCTGGGAATATTCGGTCGCGACCGACTGGGTCGGGCAGGCGATCGAGGCGGTCACCGGGCAGACGCTGGGCGATTATCTGGCGGCGCACGTCACCGGGCCATTGGGCATGACCAGCACCGCGTTTCGTGCCGAAATGCCCGCGAATTCCGCCAAGGTTCACGTCCGTGCCGCCGATGGCTCCGGGTGGGAGATCAACCCGGCGGTGCTCGGCGGGGGCGAGTTCCACATGGGCGGCGGCGGGCTGTCCTCGACCGCAGCCGACTATGCCCGGTTCGTGCGGATGCTGCTGCGCGGCGGCGAGCTTGACGGGGTGCGGATCCTCAAACCCGAAACCATTGCCGAAATGACCCGCAACCAGGTCGGTCCCTTGCGCGCGGGCAAGATGGGCAGCGCCATGCCCGAACTGGCCGGGCCTTACGACACCTTCCCCGACCAGCACACCGGCTGGGGACTGGGCTTCCTGATCAACCCCGAAAAGGGTCCGCACGGACGCTCGCCCGGCAGCCTCGCCTGGGCCGGAATCTTCAATTCGTACTACTGGTTCGATCCCGCCAAGGGGGTGGGCGGGGTGTTCATGAGCCAGATCGCCCCGTTCGGCGACCCGGGTGCGCTGGCGGCGTTCGGAGCGTTGGAGGAACTGGCTTACCGTTGAGCCGGGCTGCAACGGCGTCTTTTGCCGGGAAAAACCGCACGGCTGGTCGCGCGGGGCCTTTGCGCGGCGGCCGCGGCATCCTATCTGCGCTGTAAACCATGACAACACACCTGCGTCGCGAAAATCCCGTCACCCTGAGCCAAGCATTGGGAACCCCCCGCCCGTCGCGCCTGCGGCGCCGGGCGCTTGCGGCACTTGTTTTTGGCGGGCTGGGTATCGCGGGACTGGCCATGTCCAGCCCACACGGCGGCATGGCGGGCAAGCTGCTGACGGCGATCCCGCAAGCCTTTGCCCGCGCGCCCGCCCACCCGGTCAACTGTGCCCCGCGCCCGGCGCAATTGCAGGCCGACCTGACCGGGATCGCCCAAGCTTTCGACGGCAAAGTCGGGATCGCGGTAACCCAGGCGGGCTGCGACTGGCTGGTGGGGACACGCATCGGGCAATATTTCCCGCAGCAAAGCGTATCGAAACTGTGGGTCGCGATCAGCACGCTCGATGCGGTCGATCGCGGCAAGCTGCGGCTCGATGAGCCGCTGACCTTGCGTCCCGAGGACCAGGTGGTGTTCAACCAGCCGATGCGCTGGACCGTCTTGAAGCAGGGCTCGCTCACGCTGCCCGCTGCGGCGATGATGCGCGCGGCGCTGTCGCTGTCGGACAATATGGCCAATGACAAGCTGCTGTGGCGCGTCGGCGGACCCGATCACGTCCGCGCGATCATGGCCGAGCGCGGGATAACCGGGGTGCGCTTCGGTCCGGGTGAGCGGCTGCTGCAAAGCCAGATTGCCGGGCTGCATTGGACTCCCGATCTTGCGACCGGGTACAATTTCGAACAGGCCCGCGCGCGGCTGCCAATGGATCAGCGTCAGGCCCTGCTCGCCGCCTATATCGCCAACCCGCTCGATGGCGCGACCCCCGCAGGCATCGCCCACGCGCTTGGGCTACTGGCGCAAGG
>JARXKR010000056.1:8604-12802 GCA_030271565.1 Pseudomonadota bacterium | reverse complement strand
TTCACCCGGCTCAACCACATCGGCATCCCGACCCACTTCATCAAGCGGCTCAACATGCGCGAGCAGCTCGTGCGCCAGGTCGAGATCGTGCCGATCGAGGTCGTGGTGCGCAACGTCGCGGCGGGATCGATCAGCACCCGGCTCGGCATTCCCGAAGGCGAGCCGCTGCCGCACACCCTGATCGAATACTATTTCAAGGATGACGCGCTCAACGATCCGCTGATCTCGGAAGAGCATATCGCCTGTTTTGGCTGGGCCAGCAACGAGGAGATGCAGGACATCTCGGCCATGGCGATCCGGATCAACGATTTCCTCTGCGGGATGTTTGCCGCGATCAACATCCGCCTGGTCGATTTCAAGCTCGAGTTCGGGCGGTTGTGGGATGGCGATTACAGCCGGATCATCCTCGCGGACGAGATCAGCCCCGATGGCTGCCGACTGTGGGACATGACCACCGGCGAAAAGCTCGACAAGGACCGGTTCCGCCGCGACCTCGGCGGCGAGGAAGAAGCTTATCAGGAAGTCGCCCGGCGGCTCGGCCTGCTCGAAAACGACAACGGCCCGAGCGAAGTGTTCGACCTGACCGCACACCGCAAGCTGCGCGGTAAGTAGGCGCTTGCGGCAGCGCGGACATTGCGCCACCTAGCGGGCATGCACTCACCCAAGGTTTTGTTCGCCCTTTCGATTTCCGTCCTCGCCCTGGCTGCCTGCGCCCCGCGCGGCGGCCATGTCGCCAGTGCCGCCACCGCACCGCCGGCCTGGGCGTTCCAGAAAAGCGACGTACCGGTCGACCCGGGGTACCGCTTCGGGGTGCTGTCCAACGGCATGCGCTATGTGATCCGCAGCAACGCCAATCCCAAAGCCACCGCGTTGGTGCGGATGCAGGTCGATGCGGGATCGCTCGACGAGCACGCCGACGAGCGCGGGTTCGCGCACTATGTCGAGCATATGGCGTTCAACGGCAGCACCCACGTGCCCGAGGGCGAGATGGTCAAGCTGCTCGAGCGTGACGGACTGGCTTTCGGGGCCGACACCAATGCCTCGACCGACTATCAGCACACTACCTACAAGCTCGACCTGCCACGCGCCGATCCCGCACTGCTCGATACCGCGCTGATGCTGATGCGCGAGACCGGCAGCGAGCTGTCGTTCGCTCCCGGCGCAGTCGACCGCGAGCGCGGGGTGGTGATGTCCGAAATGCGCGACCGCGGCGGCTATCAGATCAAGAATTACGAGGACCAGGTCGGCTTCCTGCTGCCCGGATCGCAGATGGCCCAGCGGCTGCCGATCGGCACCCATGAATCGCTGACCGGAGCTACTGCCGAAGGTCTGAGAGGCTTCTGGGCACGCGAATACGTGCCGGGCCACGTCACCTTGTTCGTGGTCGGCGATTTCGATCCGGACGCGGTTGAGAGCGCGGTCAAGACCCGCTTCGGCGACTGGCGACCCGCTCCCGCCGAGGCACCGGCAAAGGCGGGACCGATGACCCCCAAGGCCAAAGGCCTGACCGATGTCTATGTCGATCCGGCGTTGTCCGAACGCGTCACAGTTACCCGCAAAGGCGTCTGGCTGGTCGAGCCCGACAGCACCGCGCAGCGCCGCGAGAATCTGCTCCGGCAAGTCGGCTATGCGATCATCAACCGCCGCCTGCTGCGCCGCACCCGTGAGGCCAATGCGCCGTTCCGCAACGCGGGTTACGGCACCAGCGACCTGTTCAAGGAAGGCCGCGCAACCGAGCTGTCGATCGATACGGTCGACGGCAAGTGGCGCCCGGGGTTAGTCGCTGCGGGTCAGGAATACCGCCGCGCACTGGTCTTTGGTTTCACCCCCGAGGAAGTCGCCGAACAGGTCGCGATTATCCGCACCGGCACCCGCAATGCGGCCGACGCCGAAGCAACCCGCAACAATGCGCAATTGCTCGGCGCCGCGCTGGCGCTGGTCAACGATGAGGTCGTACCCGATACCCCGCGCCATTCGTTCGAGCGGCTCGAGGCATTCATTCCGGACATTACCCCGACCAGTGTGCTCGTCGCGCTCAAGCGTGAAGCGATCCCGCTCGATCAGCCGCTGATCCGCTTTCAGGGCCGCGTCCCGCCCGCCGATGGCCCGGCCGGACTTCGCGCTGCCTGGACCGAAGCAATGCGCGCGCCAATCGCACCGCCTTCGACTACTGCGTTAAGCGCCTTCGCCTACACCGATTTCGGCCCCGCCGGCGCAGTCGTCAGCGACGTCACCGAGCCTTCGCTGGGTATCCGCGAGATCCGCTTCGCCAACGGCGTGCGGCTCAACCTCAAGCGCACCGACCTCGCCAAGGACCAGGTGCTGGTCCAGGTTTCGGTCGATGGCGGAAATTTGCTCGCGACGCGGGACAATCCGCTCGCCACCCGGATGGTCCCGGTGCTCGGGCTTGGCGGGCTTGGCAAGCACAGCAAGGACGAGCTCGACAGCGTACTTGCCGGGCGGACGGTTTCGGCCAATTACACCCCGACCGACGAGACCTTTATGGCAATCGCCGCGACCACGCCCGCCGATCTCGAGCTCGAACTGCAATACCTGACCGCGCAGCTGATCGATCCGGGCTACCGCAAGGAAGGCGAGACGCTGTTCCGCCAGTCGATCAACAACCTGTTCGCCTCGCTGCGAGCGACCCCCGGATCAGCGCTGTCGGCCGATTATGGCGCGATCCTGTCGGACAATGATCCGCGCTTCAGCCTCGGTCAGGTCGAGGACTATCGCAAACTGACCTTTGAGAAGCTGCGTGCCGACGTGACCGACCGCTTCACCCACGGCGCGATCGAGATCGGCGTGGTCGGCGATTTCGACGAAGCGGCGGTGATCGCGCTGGTTGGCCGCACCTTCGGCGCGCTGCCGCAGCGCGAGGGCACCTTCGGGGCCTATCCCGATCGCCGCAACAAGTCTTTCACTGCCAGCCGCACCGCGCATGTGCTGCATCACACCGGAGCGAAAGATCAAGCGCTGGTCACGTTGACCTGGTCGACCCGCGACGGCGAGGATGCCGCGGCCGAAATTCAGCTGGCCTTGCTACAGCGCGTGACCCAGCTCGCCCTAACCGACGATTTGCGCGAAAAACTGGGCAAGGCCTATTCGCCCGGCGCGGGCAGTTCCGCTTCACGCACCTACCGCGGTTATGGCACGTTCGCGCTCAACGCCTCGGTCGACGTTGGCGAGGTCAATGCCACCCGTGCCGCGATGCAAGGCACGATTGCCGACCTGCGCGCCGCTCCGGTCAGCGATGATGTGTTGCTGCGGGCCAAGGCACCGATGCTCGAGGCCTATGACAACGCGCTCAAAAGCAACGCCGGCTGGCTGACGCTGGTCGACCGCGCGCAGACCGAGCCCGACCGGATCGAACGGTTTGTGCATGGCAAGGCGCGGCTGCAGGCGATCACCGCGAAGGACCTGCAGGCACTGGCCAAGCAATACCTGACCCCGGGCGGTTCGGTCGAGGTGACTGTGCTGCCCGAAGGGATCGAGATCCCGCCACCGACCCGCTGACGCCCCACAAAAAAGCGGGCGGGCAACTCTCGCTGCCCGCCCGCCAAGGGTGGAAGGGATCGGGAGGGTATTAGAAGTTTACGGTCGCTTCGATGCCGTAGGTGCGCGGCGGGTTGAAGTTGCCGTAGGCACCCAGCGTACCGTTGTTGGCATTCGAGCGGCGATAGTAGTGCGTTTCGTCGAACAGGTTGCGCGCCCACACCGCGATGGTCACGTTCTGTCTGGCATCGTTGACCTTGATGTCGGCCAGCGCGAGGCGGGCGTTGGTGATGAAGCTGGGCTGGGCGAGCACGTTTTCCGCTTGGAAGCTGTACTGCGCATCGGAATAGTTGCCATCGATGTGGAAGCGCAGTTTGGTCCCTTCGCCATTGAGCGGCAGGTCATAATCGAAGTAGCCCGACAGGGCGTTTTTCGGGGTATAGACCACGAACACTTGGGACAGCAAACCGAAGGTTGGCCCCGGATTGGGGTTTGCGGTTAGCGGCACTTTGGCGTCGGTGTAGGCGTAAGATAGGCCCATCGTAACGTTTTCGACCGGGCGGACAGTAAGCTCGGCCTCAAAGCCCTTGATCTTCGACACGCCCGGTGCGTTGGCGGTATTCTCAGTGTGAAGGTTGAAGGTCGGGTTCGGGGTAGTCCCGTTGGCGAGGAACGGCGCGGTATCGACGTTGTCGAAGTCGAT
>JARXKR010000056.1:0-8504 GCA_030271565.1 Pseudomonadota bacterium | reverse complement strand
ACGTTTGAAACCTTCGTCAGCGCGCCGTCGCGCTTGTCTTTGGTCCAGCGCAAACCACCGGTGATGTGCACGGTATCGACCGGGGACCAAGTCGCTTGACCGAACGCGGCATAACTTTGCGCGCGGGCGTGGCTGTCACGCTGGACGAACCAGACCGAGGGATCCCAGCCCTGATTGCTCGAAGTGATCGGACCTGTGACCAGCTCGCTGTTGATCGTATAGCCGGTGCCTGTCGCGTTCCACTTGTTGGTGGTTGGCGTAGCGGCGCGCTCTGTCGCGCGTTCGGTAAAGTAGTAGAGTCCAACCGCATAATCGACATTGGCGAAGCTGCCGACTGCCTGCAATTCCTGGCTGAACTGGGTCTGGCGCAAGTACGACAGGCTGTAGCGGCTGAAATTGGCATTTGGCGCAAAGATAGTGCGGTGCGCGCCGCCCGAGTTATCCCACTGCTCGGTGGTGACGCCCCGCCATGCGGTGATCGAGCGCAGCTCGAGACCGGGCGAAACTTTGTACTTCAGCGTCGATGAAAACCCGTGGCTGACATCGGTGCTCGGGGCTTGCGGGACGCCAATTTCGGCAACGTTTTGGCGCTTGTCACCCGTCACGACCACAAGCGGCGAAAGCGGCGCAATGCAGGTAGTACAGATGGTGGTTGTGCCCAACGGACTACCCGGGGCTACCAGTTTGAGGCTGATCGGATCGTACTGGCCGATCACCTTGCCCGTGGGGTTGTAGTTGAGCAACTGGCTGTAGTTCGGGCTGTTTTCATCCTTGACGTGGTCATAGGCGAACAGCGCCGAGAAGCCGTCGAATGGAGTCCATTTGGCCGAAATGCGACCGCCGACATTGTTGTGGTAATTCCAGCCGGTCTGTCCCGCGAGCGGGTTCTTGACCGTGGCATCCTGATGCTGGATCAGCCCGTCGACCTTGACTGCAACATTGGCAACGGCAGGAAAGTTGACGTGAGCCTCGGTGGTGTAGCTTCCGTAGTTACCGAAGCCGCCGCCCAGCCGCCCGCCGAATTCTCCGGTTGGTTCGTTGGTGACGATGCTGACCGCGCCGCCTTCGGCATTGCGCCCGAACAACGTACCTTGCGGCCCGCGCAGCACTTCGATGCGCTTTACATCAAACAGCCCAGCGTTGAGACCCTGTTGGCGACCGAGGTAAACGCCATCGATATAGACACCGACGCCTTGGTCGCGCGCCGTCTGGTTGGCGTCGGCCGGGACGATGCCGCGAATGCCGACGGTCAGCGCTGACTGGCGCGATTCAAAGGTGGCGACACGCAGTGATGGCACCGCGCCATCGGCCAAATCCATCAGGCTCTGGACATGCCGGTCCTTGATCGCGTCGGGTGCCAGCACCGAGATCGAGATCGGGGTGCGCTGCAGGTTGGTCTCGCGCTTCGTCGCAGTGACGACGATTTCGGTCAGGCGCGAATCGTCATTGCCAGTCTGGGCGTCTTCGGGAGCGGCAGCGCCAGAATCGCCGGTTGCTGAGCCTGAGGCCGGATCGGCCGCAGCATCGACGGTTACGGAATCTTCGGTTACAGTCATCGCCGCCTGCGCCGTGCCAGCGTGGCCAAGAACGGTCGCGAGGGCGAGGATGGATGCGGTCGAGCGGGTCGAAAGGCGGATCATTGGGTCAATTCCCCTGGAACGGTTGAAGCTTTTTCACGAGCCCGTCCGGGGGATGATTTGCGGCAAGACCGAATCGGCCCCCTCAGGCCTCAGTGCCGCCTCTAGGCATGCCATGTGTCGCTTGTGCGTAGTCGCAGCGACACCGGTGTGACCGTTATATGTCAGGAGCCGTGCAGCAGCTCGGCAAGGCTATTCGATGTGGGCTGAGCTCATCACCGCAAGCCATTGCCGACGCGCAGTTTCGCCAAGATCGTCCTTCACCAGCACCGCCAGCAGGAACAACGAACGCTTGCCCGATATGGCGCGATAAAGTGCAACCGGGGGGTAACCCTTAGGACAGCCAACCGAGCGACGCTCCAGCGTGATCGAATTCTCGTCGCGTGCCAGCACGGAAAAGGTGCTGGCGCATTTCGCTTTGGCTTCACGCTGCAATTCGCCGATCCAGTCGTTAACGCTGCCCACCTTGCGATCGGGCGTGCGCGCGATAATCACCAGCGCCTCAGTCCAGTCTTTGGCCGATTTGCCTCGCACCGCGATCAGGTCGACGATGTTGCGCGGGTTTGCGGCGTTGTAATCGATCATCCCGGCATCGCCGCTGTCGAGCACGGCCTTTAGCGGCGGCGACTGCCGGTAATCGAATGTCAGCTTTTCGGCGAGTGCCGGTGACGCAACCAGCAGAAACGCGGGGAATGCCGCAAGGTGCCATTTCGGTTTTGTCATCCATCCCATGGCCGAAATCATACGCGCGTTGGCCCGCAGTTTCACCGCATTTTATGTGACAGTGCTGTGACAAGAACACGCCCGAAGAAAGGCAGGGTCGCGACGAATCGAGGACAAGCGGCTGACCGTATTGCGATTGTCACGATTCCATCATCAAACTGTCATTTCGCGCGGGCAATAGCATTGTGAAACCCCGGACGCGGCACAACACCAATGCCTCAGCATACGACCTTACTGATAACCTCTCCGCCGGCCGGACTGCTGGCCGATATCGCGCGCCAGCGGCCCGACTGGAGCTTGGTGCCGCTCGGCGATCTGCCGCCGCAGCAGGTTCCCGGCGGCAAAATCTGGGGATTTGTCGACTGGCTGTGCCCGACCATGTCCGGGCTTGAACTGTGCCGCCGCCTGCGCGAGAGCGACGCGACCCGGCATGCCCATCTGACCATGGTGCTGGATGAACCCAACCAGGAAGCCAAGCGCCGCGCGCTGCTCGCCGGGGCGGACGATTATCTGGTCGGCCCGCTCGACGCGTTGCGGCTGCT
The DNA here is from genome assembly GCA_030271565.1 of Pseudomonadota bacterium. Classification (GTDB taxonomy): domain Bacteria; phylum Pseudomonadota; class Alphaproteobacteria; order Sphingomonadales; family Sphingomonadaceae; genus Novosphingobium. The sequence continues at coordinate 5,602 of JARXKR010000056.1, read as the reverse complement.
TGAGCGGATCGACAGCCTTGGCGATAAGGACGCCCCCGCCCGAACGCAGCTGGTCCACGGCGCAATTACGATTGACCCTGCCGCGCATCAGATCCGGATCAGCGGCAAACCAGTACCGATGCGCCCGAACGAGTTCCGCCTGTTGGTCCATTTTATGGAGCACCCTGATCAGGTGTTCAGCCGCAGCGCCTTGATCGACCGGCTGGGCAAGGATGGCGAAGCGCTCGACGAACGCACGGTCGACGTCTGGGTCGGCCGCCTCCGCCGCTCGCTCACCGCACACGGCCTACCCGATCCGCTGCGCACCGTGCGCTCGCTCGGGTACGTGCTCGATTCAGTCGAGAACTAACCGCCAGCGAACAGCTTGCGATCGCGAACCTTGAGCGGATCGGAGTAGAACGGCTTGAACCAAGCCAGTTCTCCGGCCTTGGGCGGGCGCTTCAGCGACATCCGGATCGGCTGGGTCTTGTCCGCCTTGTGCGCCGCCTTGACCTCGGCCTGCTTGACCCTGAAGCGGTAGTGATCAAACAGCCGCACCGCCTCGACCATGTACGAAGTCGCGATCCGCTTGTCGCGGAACAGCAGCAGATTCTCGCCGTTATCGGTATCCGCCGGTTTCGAAAAATTGAACGATCCGGTGTAGACCCGCGCCGAGGGCTTGTCGAAATCGATCACCACGAACTTGTGGTGCATCTTGACCCCGCTGCCGCCTGCGGATTCAGAGCGGAAAGGCTCGGGCAGCTGCCCACTCAATGCTGCTGAATAGACCGGGGTGGCATTGCCGGTCGGGTCGGTCACCACGATGCCGGTTTTTTTGTCCGAGATCCCGAAAGCGAACACCGCCGGGTCGAGCGTGACGGCGGTTACCCCTTCAGTCACATCGCCGCCGGTCTGGTTGAGAAACGCCAGCGAATAGAACAAGCTCGAATGGGCTGTGCGGATATCGGCACCGATTGCGGGCAACAGCTTGTGCGCAGAGCTGCGCGGCGACATCGCGATCTGCCCGTCGATGTCGGCCAAGGGCAGCGTTCGCCAGACCGAGACCTTGTTGCTGCGAAAGGTCGCCGCGCTGTTCCAGTAGGCATCGAACGCCTCGAGCTGCATCTTGACCACCTCGGGCCCGCGTATGATCAACGCATTGTTCGCCTGCACGTAAAACCCGCGCCACGAGAAGTTGGTCGAACCGCAGACGGCGGCCTTGACGGTCGGGCCGTCGACCACGATCGACTTGTTGTGCTGCAGCCCGAACATATGCTGGCGTTTGACCGCGCAACCCGCTGCGATCAACTTCACCGCGGCCTTGCTTTCGGCGCTGTCTGGCGCGGCCTTGTCCTTGCCGGTGACTTTGCCGTGGCTGTCGGTCTTGAGGTTCGAACTGTCGTCGATGATGATCTTGAGCCTGGCACCCAGTTTCACGAACTGCGCGACCAGATCGGGCAGATTGAGCTCGAACGCGACCACCCGGACCTCGGCACGGTCGTCGATTGCGGCCTGGATCAGCTCCAGAATCCGTGCGCGGGCATCGAAGCCCATCCAGTCGTAGGCCTTGCCCGCATCGGGATGGGTCGAGACGAAATCGAGACCCTTGTCGGCATCATCAGGGATTAGCTTCTTCAGCCCGGCCTCGCCGCCGTACTTGTCGGCAAAAGCCTGCGAGGAGACGAATCCGCGGGTGAAGGCGATATCGAGCTGGCCAGGATAGGTTTCGCGCTGCAGCGGGAAATCGGCTTGCTGCGGCTCGCCCCGGCTCAGCGCATCGTTCTCGCCCATAAAGATCGGAGTAACCCGGTAATGAAACAATGCCACTTTGTCGGCATCGCGCGGAAAATGAACCCAGCGAAAGGTCTGGAACGGCGCCTCGGTCGAAGAATACTGGGCTGCGGGCTCACCGGCGGCCACTGTGCGCTCCTTGCCAACGAAGCATAGCCGGTTGTTGACCGCGAAATAGCGATCATAACCAGGCGGCCGGAACTCGATCGCGAATCCAACGAAATCGACCGGCGGCTCGCCCCCGATCCAATCCATCGCCAGCAAGCACATTCCGTCGCCGCGATGGACCGCCAGCGAAAATGGCGCCGCCTGATTGCTGCCGCGCACCAGATAGTCGTTGCTGCTCATGCCAAGACTCCCGCTGGTCCCAAAGTTCGGCATAGGCCAGATTACCTCCACGATATTGTAGGGATTCGCCGATTGCCTGTGCAACGCCGACGGCCCCACCTTGCCCTCCGGCGCAACCGGCGGCATAGGCTGCGCGCGAATCTCCCTGCTGCGCCAGCGAAAGGCCCCCAGCCCATGAAGGTCCGCGTCACCATCAGCCTCAAGAACGGCGTGCTTGATCCGCAAGGGCGGGCAATCCATCACGCTATCGAGGGCCTCGGCATCCACGGCGTGCAAGATGTCCGCGCGGGCAAGCTGATCGAGCTTGAGGTCGATGACAGTGTCAGCGACGCCGATCTTGAAACCATGTGCAAGCAGCTGCTCGCCAACATGGTGATCGAGAATTACCGGATCGAGCGGGTGCCAGTACAGGATAGCGTGCAGGAGACGGTGTAATGGCCGCCTTCCGCTCAGCCGTCATCACCTTCCCCGGCTCCAATTGCGACCGCGACATGGCGGTGGCGATCGAGCAGATCTGCGGCGGCGAAGTGCTGCGGGTCTGGCACGGCGACGCGGCGCTGCCGGACAAACTCGATTTCATCGCGCTGCCCGGCGGGTTTTCTTACGGAGATTATCTTCGCTCGGGCGCGATGGCGGCGCGTAGTCCGGTGATGCAGGCAGTGGTCGAAGCAGCGAACCGGGGCATGCCGGTGCTGGGCGTGTGCAACGGGTTCCAGGTGCTGACCGAGGCTGGCTTGCTGCCCGGCGCGCTGCTGCGCAATGCCGGCATGAATTTCGTGTGCCGCGAAATTGCGCTGACCGTCGAGACCAGCCAGAGCCTGTTCACCGCAGGGTACAGTCAGGGCCAGCAGATCACCATCCCGGTGGCGCACCATGACGGCAACTACTTTGCAGATGCAGCGACGCTCGACCGGATCGAAGGCGAAGGCCGCGTGGCCTTCCGTTATGCCGAAGAGGTCAATGGATCGGCGCGGCAGATTGCGGGGGTGCTGAACAGCGCCGGCAATGTGCTGGGCATGATGCCGCATCCCGAACGGATGATCGAAGCGGCGCAAGGCGGCAGCGATGGCCGGGCCTTGTTCCAGAGCGTGATCGAAGGACTGGTCGCCGCCTAGGCGCTGGCGCGCAGCTTGGTCGCGTTGAACAGCGCGCGAGCTTCTTCCGCAGGCATCGGCCGGCCGAAGTAATAGCCCTGGATTTTGCGGCAACCAAGCGCCCGGATCGTTTCGAGTTCCTTCTCGGTTTCAACCCCTTCGGCAGTGGTCGACATCTCGAGGCTTTCGGCCATGGCGACCACGGCGCGGATGATCGCCAGGCTTTCCGGACTGCCGGTCGCGGCGCCCTGCACAAAGCTGCGGTCGATCTTGATCGTCGAGAACCGCAGGTTGCGGATGTAGGCGAGCGACGAATAGCCGGTGCCGAAATCGTCGAGCGCAACCCCGCAGCCCAGCGCCATGATCTGTTCGAGCGCATTTCGCGCAGTGGTGGCATCGCGCACGAAGATCGATTCGGTAACTTCAAGTTCGAGCCGCTGCGCCGGCAGACCGCTCGCGCTGAGCGCCTGGACCACGCTTGAGATGAACCCCGGATCGAGCAACTGCTCACCCGAAACATTGACCGCAACCTTGATCCCGCTCGGCCAGCGGACAGCCTCCATGCAGGCTTCACGCAGCACCCATTCGCCGATCGGCACGATCAGCCGGGTATCTTCGGCGAGCGGGATGAATTTGTCCGGCCTGACCATCCCGTGTTCTTCGCTGTGCCAGCGGATCAGTGCTTCAAAGCTGACAATGGTTTCATCGATGGCATCGACCACCGGCTGGTAGTTGAGCTTGAACTCGTTCATTTCGAGCGCGCGGCGCAGCGAGAATTCAAGCTTGCGACGCTCTTCGGCGTGAGCATGAAGAGCTGGCTCATAGCCAAAGTGCTGGCCGCCGCCCTCTTCCTTCGAGCGATACAGTGCAAGATCGGCATTGCGCATCATCGTTTCGACCGTCGTCCCGTCGCGCGGTCCGATTGCGGATCCGACGCTGGCCCCGATGTACAGGGTATGGTGATCGACCTCGTAGGGCCGCGACAGCATTTCGATCACCGCCAAAGCCACCCGCTCGACCCGGTTATGGTCCGAGGCGTCGCGGATCACGACGGCGAATTCGTCGCCGCCAAGCCGCCCGCACAGTTCGTTTTCGGTAACCAGTGCCTTGAGGCGTTCTGAGACGCGGGCCAGCAGTTGATCGCCGATCAGATGGCCCAGCGTATCGTTGATCGCCTTGAACCGGTCGAGGTCGATCATCAGGAACGCACACTTGGTCCGCCACTGGTCGGCATAACGCATTGCTTCGCCCAGCGCTTCGGTGACCATCATGCGGTTGGGCAGCCCGGTCAACGTATCGAACCGCGCCATGTGCGCGATCTTTTCCGAGCTCTCGCGCTGTTCGGTCACGTCGGAGCCGACCCCGCGGAATCCGTCAAAACTGCCGCTGTCGTTGAACTTGGGGGTGCCCGAAATTTCCCACCAACGTTGTTGGCCGCTGATCGTGACCCGCACCAGCAGGTTAGAAAAGCTTTCGCGGCGTTTGAGCCGTTCGGCGAGGTCATGCAGGCTCGAGGGAAACTGGCCGCTGTCCCATGCCGGACCGGCGATCAGCTGAATGAACGGCTTGCCGTCAATCTCGTCGTGCGTCAGGCCCAGCGCAAAGGCAAAGCGCGGGCTGACCGAGCGGACCCGGCGCGAGGTGTCGATCTGCCACAGCCAATCGGCCTCGCCTTCCTCGAACTCGCGCAGGAGCATAGAGACGACTTCGCTCTTTTCCGCCATCGCGCTTTCGGCAATCCGCGCGGTCAGGAACGAGCGTGCATTCTCGATTGCGCCGAGCGTGATCATCACCCCGAAGGCCACCGCAAGTCCGGCCATTTCGAAGCCGCGGCCGAAGGCGAAACTGACCATCGCCGACAGCGCGACGATGCCGGCGAAGACCACATTGGCCAGCGGAACTGCCGGCAGCAGCACCGCAGATGCCGTCATCAGCATGGCGGTGACGGCCCACAGCTCGAGCCGCTGGGCGGGGTCTCCGAACGGCGCGAAAGCGGCCATCGGCACCACCCAGACAAGTGCATTGGCGACCGCGCTGATGGTTTGCTTGTTGACCTCGTCGCGGCCAATCCGGCGCTGGTCAACGTCGCACAAAGCCTTATCGATCTGCGAACCGTGGAACAGGCTGAGGCCAAGCGCGGCGAACCAGCCGATCAGCGCGGCGATGTGCACTTCGCCGAAATAGATCCGGATCGCTGCCAGCGCAGCCACGATGTGAGAGACGATGCGCACCTGCGAGACCCGCGCCAGGCTGGAATACTGCAGTCCGCGCAGCCGGCCCCAATCGCCATCGGCTGGGTCGGCCAACCCGAGCACCGCCATCACGGGCAGGCTCTTGGGCAGCGCGGTCGAACTGGGCACTTTCTTCCTGGTCACCCCCAGGCGTTTACC
>JARXKR010000055.1 GCA_030271565.1 Pseudomonadota bacterium | reverse complement strand
GGTCCACAAGGCCCGCGCTTTGCCCAAGGCTGGAACTTCGGCCCGCAGCCGGCCGACGTGCGCAGTGTGGGGGACCTCGCCGATGCAGTGCTGGCCGCCTGGGGCGCACCGGGCTGGACCGACGCGACCGAGCCCGGGGCATTGCACGAAGCCGGCTTGCTGAGGCTTGCGATCGACAAGGCGGTCGGACAGCTCGGCTGGCGGCCGGTGTGGAACTTTGCCGAGACTGCCGCGCGCACCGCCGGGTGGTACAAGACGGTCACGGCGCAGCCCGAGACTGCACGCGCCGCGACGCTCGCCGATCTCGACGCGTACATTGCCGCAGCCACCGCGCTGGGTCTGCCGTTTGCCCGATGAGGTGCCAAAGCGCCTTGCTCGACCAAAGCGCCGCTCTGCCATTCGCGGGACAGCGCGTATTGCTGACGGGGGCGAGCGGGTTCCTCGGCTGGCAGGTTGCGCGGCAAGGGTTGGCGGCTGGAGTTGCAGTGCATTGTTTGGGCCGCTCGCCCGGACCCGATGGCACCCACCATCATGTTGCCGATCTGACCGATCGGGAAGGTGTCGGCGCTGCAGTCGCGGCGATCACGCCGCACGCGGTGATCCACTGCGCCGCGCCGGGGGTAGCCTATGGCGCAATTGCGCTGGCGGAGATGCTGGCAGTTGCCGTTCTGGGCGTCGAGGCTTTGCTCGATGCCTGCGCCCGGTTGCCCGCCCCACCGCAGGTCGTGCTGGTCGGCTCAGGCTTCGAATATGCACCCGCGCCGCACGCCGTCACCGAGGACTGGCCGATCGTTCCGGCAGGTAGCCACTACGGCGCAGCCAAGGCCGCCTCCTCCTGCGTTGCGGGTGCCTTTGCCGACCGCTTGGCGATGACGTTGCTGCGGCCGTTCCACATCTATGGTGCGGGCGAGGCGGAGCGGCGGCTCGGACCATTCATCATCGCGCAGGCACGCAGCGGTAAGCCGGTCGAACTCACCGCCTGCGCGCAAATTCGCGATTTCCTCCACGTCGACGATTGCGCCGCGATGATCTGGGCAGCTCTGGAAGCGACGACGGATGCGCCCGCCCTTACGCTTAACAATCTCGGGTGCGGGCAGCCAATCTCGCTGCGGACTTTCGTCGAAACCATTGTCGCCGAACTTGCGGCGCGCGGCGTTGCGGCGGAGTGCCGGGTCGGTGCCCTGTCCTACCGCGCGGCCGAGCCGATGGTCAGCCTGCCCGACATTTCGCGCTGGCAGGTCCGCGATTTGCGCAAGGCCCGCATCGCGCTGGCCGATGGTGTCGCCGACCTCGTCACGCAGGAGCTTGGCGCATGCGCCTGATCGACCAGGTTCGCCTTCTCCCGCGCCGGCTTATCGCCGATCAGCGCGGCTGGTTCCTCAAGGTGCTCGATGGCGGCGAGGAAGGCTTGCCCGGCGCGGTCGGCGAGGTTTACCTGACCATGGCAGTCCCGGGGCAAGCGCGCGGGAACCACTATCACCCGGACTGCGCGGAATGGTTCACGATTGTTGAGGGCCGTGCGCTGCTGATGGTCGCCGATCCGCAGACCGGCGAGCGCGCCGAATGGACGCTCGATGCGGGCCATCCGCAGACCGTTTACATGCCCGCCGGGCTCGCCCACGTGTTCGTCAATCCGCCCGAGGCAGAGGACAACTTCCTGCTGATTGCCTATGCCGCCAATCGCTACGACCCGGCCGATACGGTGCCGTTCGCCGTAACATGACCGCGCCGCTCATTTCGGTCGCGCTGCCGGTTCGCAACGGCGCCAATTACCTCGCCGCCGCGCTCGACAGTATCCTTGTACAGAGCTACGCAGACTTCGAGTTGCACATCTCGGACAATGCCTCCGACGACGATACCCCCGCCATTCTCGCCGATTTTGCGGCGCGCGATCCGCGGGTGAAGGTGTCGCGCAGCGGAGAAGTGCTGGGCCAAGTCGCCAGTATGAACCGGGCGGTGCAACTGACCGATACGCCATGGGTGCGGATGATCTGTCATGACGATTTGATGCGCGCCGATTGCATGGCGCGAACCGCCGATGCCGTGGCCAAGGTTGGCGAGCGGGTGGTGTTGATCGGGAACGACGAACGCCATCTGTTTGCCAATGGCTACATCACGCCCAAGCGCGCCGATGCACCGCTGCAGGTCTATCGCGGGGCTGAGGTACTGCGCCGCCGGTTTGCCGGCGGAGCAGATGCGCTGCTGCTGCCCTCGATAACAACCGCGACCGTCCGCAAGGCGGCGTTCGATGCACAGGGCGGGTTCGATCCGCGCTGGGTCCATTTTGACATATTTTGCTGGTCCGAAATGCTGGTCGAGGGCGATTATGGTTTCATCCCGGCGCAGCTCACCGTGAACCGTATCCACGGCGGACAGGTAGCGATGGCCGCGCGCAGTTCGCTGCGTTCGGCGATCGATCACCGTGGCTTTGTCGGCCAGTTCATCGCGCGACACGGTGAGGCAATCGCGCTCGACCGGCGCTCCAGATGGCGTTCGAAGCTGATTGCGCCGGGCTATGCCGCCAGTGCGCTTGTCTCGGCGCTGCGGGCGGGCAACTACGCAGCTGGTGCGCAGCTGATGGCCCGTATTCCGTTCGGCTGGTTGCCGTTGTTGCCCGCATTGGTGCCGTGGGCCTGGCGCAAGGAAGTGCGGCGACTTGCCGAGCTGAAGGGCCACGTCCCGCTCGAGCTGCTCTATCCCAACTAGTCGCCGAGGAGGACATCCCGGAGCAGCGCATCTATATTTGCGCGGTAGCGCGCGAAGGTATAATTTTTCGCTTCGGTCTGCGCCGCTGCGCGCCAGCTGTCGACCACTGGGCGATTGTCGATCGCCATCATCATCGCGGCGTATAGGCCATCGGTGGACGGTTCCTCGAGCATCACACCCGTTGCCGGGGTTGCGCCATTGCCTGCGGCGCGGGTCTGGATAACGCCCATGCCGCTGGCCAGCGCTTCGAGCAGCGACAGCGCAGACCCTTCGAAATAGCTGGGAAAGACCAGCACATGGTGCTCGGCCATGATCGCCGGAATGGCCGATCGTGCAACTGTGGGGATGTAGGTGACGCGGTCGGCGTAGGAGGCAAAGGTGCGCGGGGGGACCCGCATTTCGCCGACCATGGTCAGGCTCGCCGCGCTCGGCGGGATTTTTGCAAAGGCCTCGAGCAGGTGCTGCACCCCCTTGCGCGGGCTGATCTGGCCGATGAAGAGGAATTTCAGCGGGGTTCCGGCGGCCAGCGGGCACGGCGCGGGCGCGGCGGAAAACAGCGCTTCGTCGAAGCAATAGGGCAGCACTTGGACCTTGCTGGCAATGTCCGCGCCGCCCCAGTGCCGGACCGTCTCGGCGCAGAAGGTGCTGCCGGCCAGGATGACATCGGCCAGTTCGTATTCGCGTTGGTCGCGTTCGATCTGGCTTATGGGGACTCGCCGATCGACCGTGGAAATCCACTCACCATGGGTTTCGGCCACCTGATCCATCAGCAGATTGTATTGGCGGAAGTCGCCGATCGTGCGGTCGAGGATCAGCGGGCGTCCGGCCGCCTTGCCGAGTTCGAACGATGTCAGCGAACTGGCATTGTAGCCCCACAGCGCGAACTGCTGCGGCGACGCGATGGCGCGGGCCATTTGGGTGGCAAAGCGGCGATTGCCCCAGGCGTCGAGCCGTCTTGCCAGGCGTGGCTGGCCGGCCCGCGCCGCGATCCGCTCGGCCCATTCGAGCAGGCCGGCGGTCTGAACCAGCGAAGGATCGAGGCCGGGATGCCGGAAACGGGCGAACTCTGCCTCCAGCCGCCGCGCCAGGCCTTGTGGCAGCCAATTGGGCAGGTTGTAAGGGAACTTGCCGGGCTGATAGAAAATCGAAGTGCGGTACGATTCAAGCCGCCCCAGTTGCTGCAGCGCGAGCGCGGTCTGCCAGCTGTGCTGGGTGCCAGGGTGGAAGACGGTAACCTGCATCTGCGCCGCTGATAGCCACTTGCCGGCAGCGGTTCACCTATATTCTCGGCGCGCTTCGTATTGACCGATACGATTTTCCATTTTCCTACATCTAACCGTATGGGTTAGTTGACCGTTCCTGATTCGCCCAGATTCGCCAAGGAACAACCATGCCCACACCCATCCAGAACCCCACAGGTTACGCAATTCCGCGCGCCATCGCCTATGCCGACATCGACGGTTCGATGCTGCAAGTCAGCACCGCCGCGCCCTTACCGGTCGCGGTAACCGGCAGCGCCGCCGCGACACCGTTGACCGGCACTACCGCCACTACGTCAGTCGTTGGCCCGTACCAGCCCGCAATCGGCCGCGCGATCATGCTGCTGCTGACGGGGACCTGGACCGGCACGGTCAAAGTGGTGCGCTCGGTCGATGGCGGCACTACCAAGCAGCCGTTGACGATCAACGGCAATTCTTGGGGCCAGTTCACCGGCAACTGCTGCGAAGCGGTGTGGGACGAAAGCGAAAGCGCCGCGCGCTTCTACCTCGACATCACGCTCGCCTCGGGCAGCGTAACCTATCGGGTGGCCCAGTGAGCGCCGATCTCGTCGCGCGCGGGCTCGCCGCCGCGCAGGCCCGCTCGGCCAATTCCGCCGCGCTGGTCAACGCCGTGCGCAATTATGGCTTCTTCCCGGTGCCGATCTCGCGGCTGGCAGCCAACGATACGCCAACGATCACGGTGGGCACCGCGCTGGCCAATTCGACCATCAACGGCGCCAATTACATCTCGCCGGCGGTGCTCGCCACCGACACCCGGATCAAGTGGCTGTCGGGTCCGACCGCAGTCAACGGCGGGAGCGGGAGCTGGATTCCGCGCGGCGCCTGGTACGGCACGGGCCGCGATACCAATTACGGCTCGGTCGAATTCAGCCACACCGGCACCGCCTTCGAGATTGCCTGTATGGGCGGGTGCAATCCGCGCTTCTTCGTCGATGACGTACTCGCCGGGACTGCAGCCACCACCCCGGCGGACGGCAACTACTATTATGTGAAGGCCACCTTTCCGGCTTCGCGCAACCGGCGGATCCGGGTCGAAGGACTGAAGCTGGCGCTGCGCGGGGTCAACGTGGCCAATCAAAATGAACTCGCCTCGGCCGGGCGGAGCTACCCGCTGATCACGGTTATGGGGGACAGTTTTGTCGAAGGCACCGGCGCCGCCACCCCGTTTGACAATGAAGCGGTTGCCGTGGTCCGCGGTCTGGGCGGAAATATCGCGCTGGGCGGGGTCGGCCAAACCGGGGTGCTCAACCCCGGCACCGGCGGCAGGGTGATCTGGACCGACGCCAATCGGCTCACCGACCTGACCATGGCCGGGGTAACCGACGCCGCGCAGGGGATCAGCACCGCACCCAGCCTTGGCGTCGTGATGATGTCGATCAACGACGGCAATCTCGCGGCGTCGCTGTGGTCGGCCTATGGGGCGAACTTTCAGGCAGCGGTGAACAACCGGGTCTGGACCCTGATCGACGCGTGGCAAGCGGCCAATCCCGGCAAGCCGCTGGTGTTCTTCGGGCCGACCTCGTCGAATGGCAGCCCGGGGCCGGACAACTACCGGGTCCGCGATGCGACCCAGCAGGCCTGTGCCGGAGCGGCGCGGTCGAACGTGTGGTTCGTCGATCGCTACAGCCCCAAGGCAATCCTGCGCGATGGCGTCGCCTCGTTCATCAGCGCCGCCGGCAACACCACCAGCGGGTCGGCCACCATCAGCGGCTTCGCTTCGACCGCCGGAATTGCCTTCAATGCCGGAATCGAAGGACCAGGCATCCCGGCCGGCGCACGGGTCATGACGATCGCCGGAACCTCGATCACGATCGACCTGCCCGCCACCGCCACCGCCACCGCTGCCGCGCTGGTGTTCCGCAACAGCCACACCGACCTCTACGGCTTTGGTCCGGCGGACCTGTCGCACCCCGGTCAGGCCGGCCACAACTACGATGTTTTGTGGATGACGCAGCAGCTGCGGCGCCTGATCCTGACCGAATTTGCCTGATCCAACTTGTGGAGTCTGACCGCGCATGACCGATTTTCTGTTCAGCGATATTGCCAATCAAAATCTCAGGGCCGGGACCGATATCGTCCAGACCAGCGGCCGCGATGCAATCGGGTCGGCACCGTGGCGCTATGCCAGCGACACCCTGGCGACCGCCGCGTTGCAAGGTGCGCATCCGCGCTTTGTCGCCCGCTCAAGCAATGGCCGTTACTGGCGGGCACTGCCTGAGACGGGGCGGATCGCGGTCGAGGTCGGCGGTGCCAAAGGCGATGGGGCGGCCGACGATGGGCCCGCGATCCGCGCGACCTTCGCTTACGCCAATGCGATCGGAGCGCGCGGGGTAAGCTTTGGATCGGCGAAATACCGGGCCGAATTGATCTTGCCGACCGAGCAGGTCATGACCAGCAACCCGCCGATCCAGCAAATCACGACGAGCGGAATCCACGATTACGGCGGAGCGGCCTTTACCCGGCAGTCGGGTGGGCGCGGACTGGTCTATCATCCGGCCAATGTGGCGCCGATTGTCGAACTGCCGCTGGCAGCCGACGTGCTACCGGGTGCGCGCGACTTCACCCTGGTGCCCGGTGCAGGGGCCAACCTGACGGTGGGCGACACGGTGATGTGGCAGCTCGGCGACTTTCCCTACGACCCAGCCGAAACGCCCAATTGGTCGTTTGCAGTGGTTGAAATTGTGACCGGCGACACCGTCCGGCTCGACCGGCCCAGCCCCGAGGGCCTCAGCATCGCTGGCATCGGGCTTGTGAACAAGCGCCTGCGCAAGCTCAACGTCCTGCGCGGCCATGTCATCCGCGATCTGACCCTGGGGGGGACGGCGGCCGAGGACGGCATCTCGCTGACTTGCGCCGAACGGGTCCGGATCGAACGCGTCGGCGGCCGCAATCTTGGTGCAGGTACGGTCGTGGCGCAGTATTGCGACGGGCTCACGCTCGAGGATTGCTGGCAGGACGGCTGTATCCTTACCCAGGCCAGCTTCGGTGCTGCCTTCGCCTTTGCCGAAACCCGAAATGTCATGGTCGTGCGGCCGCGCGCCAAGGCCACACTTAGCCTGATCAAAGCGGAAGCCGGTGCGCAGGTGACCGTGATCGGCGGGCGCTTCGAAAACACCCTGACCAATCCGCAAGGCCAGCCGCTGGGTACGCAGGTTACGGTGATCAATGCAGTCGGCCGGGCCAGTGTTACGGTGCACGACCTGACGGTCACCGGCTACGGCGGCTACCGGCTGCTTGAAACCAGCAATGGCCAGCTGGGCTATGATGGCTCGGCGCTGTTCAGCGGCACCTTACGGCTCAATCACCCCACCGCGCCGTACAGCGTGCCCCTGTCGGGTGTGACCGGAACCCTCGATCTGACGATCGCCGGAACGCGCGAGATCTACAACTTCGAGCGGCTGCGCCATTGGCGCAAACGCTTTGTGCTGCGCGACGGTGAGTATCGTTATGCCTTCGGCCCGGCCGGACTGCTGGCACGGGCACGGGTTTATGCCACGCCGGGGGTCACCGTTGGCAACACCGGCCAGCTCACCGGACTGTGGCTCGGCCGGCTCGGCAACAACGGCGCGAACCTCGCCGACGGCCCGAACCGCGAAGTCGAACCAGGCCGCGATGCCAACGTCGGCACTTACGCCGGCGATGTCGGGGGCGCACTGTGGACCTTGCGCAACCAGCCACTGTCCCTGCTGTGCACGACCGCGCCCAGTGCCGGGCTCAACGCTGCGAACGAATTCGTCGAGTTCGAAGGCTGGTTCGCCGAACAAACCGATCTCGACGTGTCCCTGAGCGAAGATGCTTATCGCATCGCCGGCGATGAACAGGATCCGCTCGAGGCGTGGCTACCAGGCTACGATCTTCCCGCCATCGCGGCCGGAACGAGCGCGACGATCACCCTTGCGATCCCCGACATGCAGCCGACCGATTTCATTGACTCGGTACGGTTCGTCGGTGGGTTCGGCGGGCTCGAGTTGCGCGGAGCGGAGCCGCAAGCGGGAAGCCTCAAGCTGGTCCTCGTCAATCCGGGCGGTGCCGCGATCGATCGCGCCCCCACCGACCTTGGCGTTTCGTTCCACCGCGAAGTATCCGGCAACTAGCGCGCGGCCAATTTCTCCTTGCGTGCCGTAGGCTTGCGGCTATCCCGCTCGGGTCCGGAGAGTCCGGGCGAGGGAGTTTCTCGAGCGACCATGGCGGCCAGCAAGTCACGTCCCATTGCGGTGTTGTTCGCGCAGTTTTCGGCATACCACATCGATCGCTGCCAAGCCGTGGCCCGCCGCTTCGCCGGGCGTGCTGAAGTGCTTGCGGTCGAGGTGGCAACCAGTTCGGCGACCTATGCCTGGGAAGCCTCAGGCACGGTCGATGGCGCGCGCAAGGTCACGCTGTTTCCTGGCTCGAGTTATGACAGCATCGCATGGCTGCGGCGACTGTGGCGCCAGTTCAAAACCTTGTGGCGCTGCGACAGCGTGCTGATCGGGATTGGCTACAACGAACCCGATATCATCGTGCTGGCTTGGCTGCTCGCCTTGTGCGGGGTGCGGGTGGTGTTGCTGAGCGAGTCCAAGTTCGACGACAAGCCGCGCCGGGTCTTGGCCGAGCTGATGAAGGCGCTGGTCCTGGCGCCGTACCGCGCGGCAATCGTCGGCGGGCACCGTCACATCGCCTATTTCCGCTTCCTCGGCTTCCACCGCCGGCCGGTGCTGCCGGGCTACGACACGGTCGATCTGGCGCGGGTGCGGGCGATGGGCGGCGGGGTAGCTGCCCCTGCGGGCGCGCCATACGCAGCGCGCGATTTCATCTTCGTCGGGCGGTTCGTCGATAAGAAGAACCTGGTCGAACTGGTCGAAGGCTTTGCGCTCTATGCCAAGGCGGCAGGCTCAGCGGCGCGGCGACTGGTGCTGATCGGTGCGGGACCGGAAGAAGCCTTGGTCCGCGCGCGCGCCGATGCATTGGGCGTAACCGCGCTGATCGACTTTCCCGGTTTTCTTGGCGCCGAAGCAGTCGCCCAGCGGCTCGGCCAAGGACTCGCGCTGGTCTTGCCCAGCGCTGAGGAGCAGTGGGGGCTGGTGGTCAACGAAGCTTTGGCGTTCGGCCTGCCCGCGATCGTTTCGCCGGCGGTCGGTTCGGGCGACTTGCTGGTCCGAAATCTGGTCAACGGCTACGTGATCGAGCTCAATGCCCCGGAGGGGCTGGCGGCGGCGATGACCGCGCTGGCCGGCGACGAAGCCAATTGGCGCCGGATGGTCGAGGCATCGCACGCGCGGGCGTGGCTTGGCGATACCGAGCGGCTGGCCGATGCCGCCGAAGCGCTGATTGCTCCGGGAAATGCGCAAGCTGCGCCAAGAATTACGCAAATGCAGCAATCGCTGGCTTGCCCGGCGATGCAGCGCTAGGCATAGCCGCAAGCACCTCGCCCTTCCAGACCCGGTAAATCTTCGCTCATGACATCAGCTGCCCGCCCCGTTCGATATTCGACCAAGAAGCGTGTGCTGGTCACCGGTGGCGCTGGGTTCATCGGCTCGCACCTGTGCGCGCGGCTGCTCGAGGCGGGCAATCAGGTGCTCTGCGTCGACAATTTTTTCACCGGAACCCGCGCCAATGTCGGTGCGCTGCTCGGCCATCCTGATTTTGAGCTGATGCGCCACGATGTCACCTTCCCGCTGTTTGTCGAAGTGGACGAGATCTACAATCTCGCCTGCCCGGCCTCACCGGTGCATTACCAGTTCGATCCGGTCCAGACGACCAAGACCAGTGTGGTCGGCGCAGTCAACATGCTCGGTCTGGCCAAGCGGCTGCGGGTCCCGATCCTGCAAGCCTCGACCAGCGAAGTTTACGGCGATCCCGCGATCCACCCGCAGGTCGAAGAGTACTGGGGCAACGTCAATCCGATCGGCCCGCGCAGCTGCTATGACGAGGGCAAGCGCTGCGCCGAGACGCTGTTCTTCGATTATCGCCGCCAGCATAATCTCAAGATCAAAGTTGCGCGAATTTTCAACACTTACGGCCCGCACATGCATCCCAATGACGGACGCGTGGTCTCCAATTTCATCGTTCAGGCGCTGCGCGGCGAGGACATCACGATCTACGGCGACGGTCAGCAGACCCGCTCGTTCTGCTATGTCGACGATCTGGTGCGCGGGCTGATGGCCTTGATGGCCACCGGCGACGATGTGACCGGCCCGATCAACCTCGGCAATCCTGGCGAATTCACGATGCTCGAACTGGCGCAGCAGGTCATCGAACTCACCGGCAGCGCGTCCACGCTCCAGTTCCAGCCGCTCCCGCAGGACGATCCGCGCCAGCGCCAGCCCAATATCGAACGCGCCAAGGCCGAGCTCGGCTGGGGTGTCACCGTGCCACTGCGCGAAGGTCTGGGCCAGACGATCGATTACTTCCGCGGGGTGATTGCAGCTTGAAACCGCTATGCGGTTAGGTTGGGATCTCGCCGAATGAGCAGCGATCGTCTATTTGACCCCGCCCGGCTGGCTTCGTGGCTGGCCCGCAACGAGCGGGCGCTACGCTGGCCGATCGTGATTTTTGCGCTGCTCGAAGTGGCAGCGTACTATCTTCCGGGCCTGCTCAAGCAAGCGGTCTTCTCCAACGATATGGCCCAGTGGACCGCCTGGGCATACCGTTATCAGGATCAGGGTCTGTTCCCCGGCGATCCCAATGCAGCCTACTGGACCGCCAGTTTCCCGCTCGGTTATGCCGCGATGCTACGTCTGCTTGCGCCGCTGGTCGACCCGCAGGTGCTCGGCGAAACGGTGGGAATGGCGCTCGGCGGCGTGACCGCTTGGCTCAGCTACCGGCTGGGCCGTCTTGTTTGCGGTGGGCGGCTGAGCGGCGGTGTGGCGGCACTCTTGCTGATTTTTGCCGGGCAGTTCACCCATTTTCAGGCGCTCAACCTGCTCAACTTCGAAGCCGGCGGCTTGCCGCGCGGATTTGCCTTGCCGCTGTTGCTGCTCGGCTATCTTGGCATCGCCGAG
The DNA here is from genome assembly GCA_030271565.1 of Pseudomonadota bacterium. Lineage (GTDB taxonomy): Bacteria > Pseudomonadota > Alphaproteobacteria > Sphingomonadales > Sphingomonadaceae > Novosphingobium. The sequence goes on along the minus strand of JARXKR010000055.1, from coordinate 2,003 downwards.
CGCCGGTTCTGGCAATTCGCCGCGGCCGTGGTGCTGGCCGGGTTGTTCTATCCGCCCGCGGTGGTGTCGCTGGGGGCAATCGCAGGGCTGCTCGCGCTGAGCCGGATTGCCCAAGTCCGCGCGGTCAAACTGAAGACAATCCAGCCACTGCTTTTCGTTGCGGCCGGACTGGCGATAGCGCAGGCCAATGTGCTGCTGCAGGGTTCGGTGTTAGGCCGCCAGTTTGCCTGGAATGAAATCGTGCAGATGCCCGAATTCCGAGGCAGCGGGATCCTGCCCCTGTTCTACGCGGATACCTGGACCTATTTCGGCAACGCCGTCATGCTCGACAAGGGCGCTGCGGGGATCGCCTGGTTCCTGTTCACGGCGGTCGCACTGGTGGTTATGTGCAAGCGCGGCGATGCCGGAATTGCGCGCATGCTGATCCTGATCGTGCCGGCTTCAGCCCTGACCAATTACGCGCTTGCCTATCTCCTGCTGCCAAGGATGTACGAGCCGTCGCGGTACTTCGTGTTCGCTTATCCGATGCTCACGATCATCACCGTGTCTTACGCCTTCGATACCGCCGCGCGGCGGCTGGCCAATCGGCTGACGGGGCCAACCCTTGCCTTGCCGCGGGCTTGGCCGGCCATCGCAGTGGGGCTTGCAGTCGGTCTCAACGTCGCCGATTTCGCGGTGCGCTACAGGTTCGATCGGGGCGGCATGAACGACACCATGCCGGCCGAAATGTACCGCTACATCGAGACCCTGCCGAAGACCGCCGTGATCGGGGGAATGCCAACGCTGACCGATCGCATCCCGATGCGGGCGCGGCGCAGCGTCCTGATCATGAGTACGTCGTTCTACCCCTATCATGCCGGGTTCTACCAGGCCAATCTGGCCAAATTCGATGGTTTGATCGGTGCCCTGGCCGCACCTGACGCCGCCCCCGCCGCGGCGCTGCGCGACCGCTTCGGGGTGCACTACCTGGTGGTCGATCTGCGCGCGCCGCTGAGTGATGCGCTTACCGTCTACGAACCGCTCCACAGCCGCATCGCCCGCCTTGGCGACCCTTCGCAGGGGACATCCGGATTCGTCGCGCGGCAGGCCCGCGACCACGCGCTGTTTCGCGCCGGCCCCTATGCGCTGATCGCGCTCGACGGAATCGGGCAGTGAGCACGAACCCGCTGTGCTGCACCAGCAATTGATCTGGAAAGAATGGTGCACCCGACAGGAAAGTGTGCCGCTCACCAAACCTCTCCCAAGTCGTTGAAATTATTGATGTGCTAAGGCAATGTGGAGCTCAAATGTGTAGCCCCCAACGGTAGCTCCTTGCTACCGCGATGAAAAGAATTTTGCATTATCGCGCGGGCCCAAATGATCCCGCACCAACCGCGGCGGAACAGCAAATTAAAAAAATCCCAAACGCTTTGGCTTCAGCATCATTGTGCAAACGAGACGACTCGTTTTGGTCCGTCTCTATAAGTTGCCGGAGACGGAGGGAGAGTGCGGACAATCACTCAACCATCCCTAACCAATTGAAATAATTAGTATCACCAGATTTTGTATACCAACGAGTGTAGCATTTTACAATCTAGGGCAAAGTGGTTTCGTCCCCCCAGATTCGCTCATTCAATCCGCCTTGTCCTGCGCTTTTGTCAGGAGATCGGCGGGATTCCAAATCCGCTCTGCAAGCTGCCGGTAGAGATCGCTACGGGCGTCGAGGTCAATCCCATGCAACCGGAGCCTGCGATTCAAGGCATTTAGGCTCGAATGGCAGCTATTGCGATATTCGGCCCAAAAGCGGACTTTCCGGATTCGACAACATAGCAGACGTTGACCTGCAGCAGTCCTCGCGACCCGAATTAGGCCGTTAGCGGACTTCGCGATGTCCAACCTGATCGTGCTAACTTCTTCCACAGACGCTTTCTGCTCATAGGTGATAGACACACCTACCTTGGCACAAAATGCCGCCGGAGGGGTGCACCCCATCAGACAATGCCCGCTTGAGGGCCCCCGTGCCT